>CAYTUL010000007.1:0-22466 GCA_964441135.1 uncultured Desulfobacteraceae bacterium
GGGATTGGATCCCCGGCCAAAGTGGGCGCATATGAGATCATTCAAATGTTCATCGTAATAATATTCATCACAGATCGTATCGCGGAAAGGCCCTTTCTTGAATGTCCGGGTATTCCGGCCAAAAAGGTTGCAACCTTTAAACCCCGCCATTGTATATTTTTCTCGTAACTCCCAGCCCGTATCCTGAAACTTGGATATATCTTGAGGGCGGAAGTCAATTCTCAGGTTTTTAAAGATCTCGGTCTCAAAAAGACACAAGAACATCAATGGAAAGTCTTTGGGTTTGCCTGTCTCAGGCGTATTGACAGCCAGCGGTGTGCCGACAATTTTGTGCGTATCATCCAGCCGGTCGATTAACATTTCATCCCATGAACGTGTAAGTGGAAGGCAGTCGGCATCCAGAATCACACCGTAGGGAGTATCAATGAATGGGGTCATCAGGTTCAGGGCTTCTCCATGTCCCATGGATCCAAAGGAATTTTGTTCGCGAATCAGAAGAAAGACATTCTCCAATTGGGATGTAATCCGGCGTAATCGTAAAAGTTCTCTGCAGGAAGAGCCATTGTCACAAATAAAGAGTTTCCATGGGTTTTTTGTCAATCTCTTCAGGGCCTTTAAACCGATACGAAAAAAATCCGCATTGTTATAGTTTATCGAGATGATAGTTAGAGGGGATTCCATTAATCAATTCATCTTCTTCTTTCCGGGAGCTTCAAAAAGATGAACCAGAAATCTCTTTCCATGTTAAAAACACGCATTAAGAGATATATGGGATTGCTCCACCTGCAGAAATGTTTCGGAAAATCATCAAAAATCTGGATCGTAAGCGAGGGCATATGACGCATGGTATCCATGATAAGGCGACGGCTGATATAGTTAATGCTGTCAATGAATTTTGTGGGTCTTCCTGAAAGTCTTAAAAATAACTTTTGAAATGGTCTGGGGAGAATGGTCGGTATAATTATCTTATAATGAGGCTCATAGGGCATCCAATAATTCGGGGTCTCCAGAAACATCCTCCCCCCCGCCTTAAGCACTCGAAACATGGATTTCAGGCTTCGACGAACAGACGCGACATGTTCAAGGACGGTGTAACAGTAAACAAAATCAAATTCGTCATCTTTGTATGGGAGTGTTTCCGCCACGCCTTTTCTAATCCTCTCCCTGGAAATATTAGTTAATTTACATTTATCTTTCAGGATCTCCACTGCGAGAGGATTGGGCTCAATGCCATAGGCTTCCGCCCCTCTTCTGTTTAACTCGAATAATTCTGCGCCCGTACCTGCGCCAACCACAAGTACTTTCTTCCCTTGGAAGGAATAATCAAGTACTTTTTCCAGCTTATCTATAACAGGCTTCGCAAATAATTCTTCTTCATTTAAACGGGCCTCCACCCTTGACTTCCAGTCTGTAAAGCCCAATTGGTCATGGTAGTATGAAGTATAATAGTTCCGGATTTTATCATTTAAATCCATATCTTATACAATGTGCCTGACCCTTCAGGTCTTCAGCCTTTTGGATGGTGGACTATCTCATAGAGAGGTGATAGTAAAGTTTGCCATCGTTCCTTTGTGAATATATCCAAATAATACTCCAGGGCTAAAAACAGGCAGAAAAAGACAGGAAGGAGAAAGAGATTAAAATTTATGAAGGCGGCGGCAAACACGAGCAGACCCAGAGGCAACCAGATCCTTAAGATCACACTCCGGATATGGATCGATTCAAACCGTTGAAGCAGTGCTATGATGTTATAGATCCCTGTCGGAATTATCCAGAGAATGAATTCCGTTAAAGGAATCGCTATTGCACCCAAAGGAATGCCTTTGACCTTTAGGGGAATAAGGAAATAGTAAAGGCTCAAACGCAGGACAAATTCAAAAATAGAGAGATAGGTCAGGGGATGGTGCGCTTCAACGGCGAACAGGATATGCCGATAGGGCCTCCAGAAGAGCCTGGATATTATCGAAAGGGCGAAAAACTGCAATATGATAGCGGTCCGAATATTTTCGACGCCATAAAATAGGGATATGATCGGTTTGCTGGTGAAGATCAGCAGAAGAGCGAGGAGGGATGCGATCAAGTTTATTGTCTGAACCAGGTCGCGGAATGCGGTCTTAATGAAATCAAATGATCGATTGACTCTGTAGGATAGTTCGGTAAAGAGTGTACTTGTAACGGGCTTTATCAATCTGTCGAAACCGGAAAATATCCCGAGGGCTAACCGGTAGAAACCTAACTCCTTTATACCGATCAAGCGGCCGATGATGACTTTTTCAAAATGAGTCGTGAAGAGGCCGACAATGCTTGAAAAGGCTAAGGGATATGAATAGCGAAAGTATTTCATCAATGTTTCTTTTTCAGGTTTTTCAAAGGTGACCACGTTATACCGGACACAGTGATAAGCACCTGCTATAATGAGTATAAGGGGCTGTATCGCCATGTTCAGGGCGAGGAGATAGATGCTGGGGTACAACAGGCACACAAACAGATTGTACAAAAACAGGATAATGGATCCCGCAATTTCGATCTTCGATAAAAGGATAAAATTCCGAATTCCCGACAGGGTGGCGGAAAAAAATTGTGAAAGAACCTCGATCAGTGTTATGAGGAATGCAATGAAGAAAAGCGTCTTATCCAGAGAGGGAGATTTATAGAAATAGTGAAATGCGATCCATGCAATCAAACAGAAAAGGGCAACAAATCCCAGCTTTAAAAAAAGATAGCCTGCGATATCCTGTCCATGGGAATTGTCGGAGGCCATGAATTTCATATAGGCCGTCCCGATGCCCATATCCGTAAACAGCGTCAACATTCCTACCAGTCCATAGTAGTAGGCAATCTGACCGACGATGTCGATCCCTAAAATGCGGACGATAAAGATGGATGCAATGACGGACAGTCCGCCTTGGATTATATTAGAGCCAAGCCTGGCGTAAATGTTTTGAATCAACATAATAAAAAAGTCATGCCCACGGGTGGAATCAGCATAAAATGCGGGAACATTTTCACTTGACTAATCGAAAGCAGGTAGTACAAGAATGATTAATTGCTCAAAAAAAGGAAATGAATATGTATCCCTTCTGGTCAAGAGATGAAGTGTGGGACCTTTGTCTGAATATTCTGGAAAAAGATTCTCCAAACCCTGATTTGAAAAAAGACTTATTGGAATTTAAAGATGATTTTTATCAAATCTATGATGAGATCCGGGAAGAACACAGGAATATCAATAGAAAATACTACCGGACTAATGATAAAACACCCATCGTGAATCCTCTGCATACGGCACATTATGCCCGCCTAATCTATTATTTTTCCCGGGTGTTATTCTTAAAAAATGTGGACAGGCTGATATTGGATCAGATGTTTCTTTCAATAAAGACCCGGTGCAATATCGATCTGTTTTATGAAGTTGAATTGAAAAGGTATTTTCTTCCGGAACATGCTCTCGGGACCGTTATCGGGCGCGCCAAATACGATGACTATCTTGTTGTCTGTCAGAACTGTACCATTGGGAATAACAGAAATGTATATCCCCGGTTCGGGAAAGGGGTAGTTTTAAGGCCGGGGGCCGTTGTATTGGGGGACTGTTCCATTGGAGACAATGTACAGATAAGCGCGGGGACGATTGTAATCGATAGGGATATTCCCGCCAACAGTATTGTTTTTGGAAGGAGCCCGGACCTTGTAATCAGACAATCTCATGAGATAAGCGCAGCAGAATTTTTTGACTGAACCGGGTAAAGACGATTCTTTCATATTCATAAAGTACGACGAACCAGATCTTCGTATATCCTGCCGCTTGCATTCCGGTCTTTGTATCCAAAAAATTTATGGATAAATTCCCCCATTTTTTCTTGGATGGGCTTGAAGTCTTCAAAGGTTTTCCGATGAAAGGAGGAAATAAAATCGCCCACGGTTTCGTAATAGACCGCCCCGTCGAAATTATAGAAACTCCCGGGGCTTGGCGAAAAAGCCGGCATGAAATGACGGTCATCGTATCCCGGCCAGAACATATCTCGCTTGGGGGACAGACATAGGGCCGGAGTTTGCGCCAGGACACTTTCCATGATGACCGCACTATAAAAGCTGATTGAGAGGTCAGCAATATGTAACAATTCCAAAGTTGTGAAAGGATAAAAACTCTCATCGAGGAATACTTTGTCCGCCAACTTTTTCAAATATCCAGGGATCCTGTTTTTTAACCTGCCTTTTACTACAAAATAGGCATCATTTTTATCCGCAAACCTCCGGATTGTTTCTGTCAGTTTTAGATCATGAATTCCTTTCTTCAGATCCGGGAAATATCCGAAGGCCCTATTCAGGACCAGTCGGAGGAGTTTGAGGATATAGGGTTGCGGTTGATAAATCACATGAGTCCATATGCTGAAGGGAAGGCGCCAGGGAAAAGGGAATAATAACAGGACTTTTTTCCCTTCCGGAATACCGTATTTTTCCCTTAGGGAACGGGTTTCAAAGTCGGCACATTGGTCCGCTTCCGGAAAGCCCACAGATACACATTTTTCCTCGGATTTCTGAATAAACCGATGCAGCTCGTCTCCATTTTCGATTTTATGGTGCCTGAGATACTCTTTCCACCATTCTTTCCAATTATCGGAATATAAATAGATAACGTCCGTGTAGGAAAGGTCTTTACAGGAAGAAAAGAGCTCAAGGAAATATTGCAATTCCGCTGATATGAAGGGGTGTTTTCCTTCTAAAAGGATTTTCAGTTCCTTGCAGATAGCATCAAAATTAACAAAGAATAAAACCTGCATCTTTTTCTTTTGAATTAATTGACCAAATTCACTCAGGTCATGGAATTTTGCAATATCTAAATCAAACCTAAATTTCGGTAGTTTTTCAACAGCAGGAAATGCGTAGGATTTGTAGCCTAACTCGGCGGGCTTTTTTCGATAATCACAAAAGGCCGTCACTTGGCAGCCCTTTGCCAGTAAATGATCCATAAGAGGGGCGAATAACTTAATATAGTTATCTCTTGGTATATGAAAACCGATGTTCATGTTACATCCTCAAAGGAACTTCCTATCACTCTTTTTTGCTTCCTTAAAGAGCGCCATGTGAACGACATCCACTTCCTGTCCCTCCCAGATATAATGCCTGATACGCCTTCCGTCTTCCTGCATGCCGGTCTTCCTCATAATCTGGAGCATAACTGTATTTGTAGAAAGAGTACCCGCCGAAATTTTTCGTATTTTCGTTTTTTCAAATAAGAAGTCACATACGGCTTTCCACGCTTCAGCACCGTATCCCTTATGCTGGAATGGAATCTCTCCTATCATTATTCCTATATCGGCAGTCTGATTCATCTCATCCATATAGGCATTTATATTCCCTATATGTTCAGAATTATCCTTCAAGGTTATGGCCCAGAAAAAGTGGGGTTTATCTTTAAAAGATTCAAGATATTTTTTACAGCTATCAAATGTGTGTCTCTTATGACGATGTCTGCTGAACCGAACAACATCCGGATCGTTGAGCCAGCTTACATATCGTTCAGTCAGGTGCTTCTCATTAAACGGTTCAATAAGAAGGTTTTCAGTCTCTATGATGCCGTGAGAATGCAGTTTAAACTCCTCATAAAAGTTCCCTTAGACTCCACACTTTTTCAAAGGCCCTTATGACATCTTCTAAATCATCTTTATTCATGGAGGCATGCATTAATTCATGGATAAAAAGCTCCTTTTCATATAGCCTTTCCGTGACCGGACAGATGCCCTTTTGATAGGATACATCCCCGCGACAAAAAGGAGACATGAAAGGGAATCCTTTAGAACCATAGGCTATTCTTCTCTGAAATATGGGCTGGAGATATAAGGGTTTTACATATCCATAGCTGATCTTTACACCTTCTTTCTCTCTCAGTTCCGTTGGAGCAAGCTCCGCCCTGACGGCATCGATGAAAAGATCCCGCGATACTCCCGCTTCTGATTCATCAAACTTGAATGCCTGGACATAATACGCGTGCTCACACCCTTCCCTGACCCTGGCGGGAGCAATACAGGGGATCTCTTCCAGTGCTTTCGCCAAATAGGCGCAGTTTTTCTGCCGGATCTCAAGGACTGGCCTCAGTTTATTTAACTGACACCCGGCGATAGCGGCCTCGATTTCGGTCATCCTGAAATTGAAGCCGATCATGTTCACCAGATCTGTGGAGGATTTACCCTCCACCACGGCCTCGGCATGATTCCGGATCAGCCTGACCTTCTCTGCGAGATCATCATTATCCGTTACCACCATCCCGCCCTCGCCGCAGTGAATATGCTTATGATAGTTGAGTGAAAAGACACCTATATCCCCTAATGTTCCGGTATAACGGTCTTCGTATCTGCCGCCCGGGGCCTGAGCGGCATCCTCTATCACGAATATCCCTTGCCTCTTTGCGATGCTGTTAATCCTGTCGACATCATAGGGCAGCCCGAACAGGTCCACTACGATTATTGCCCGTGTGCGTTCACTTATTCTCCTTTCAACCGAATCTGGATCCAGGCAAAAATAATCTTCCTCTATATCCGCAAAGACGGGTATGGCATTATAGATCAGCGGGGCAACGGCCGAAGCCGACATGGTATAGGGAGATACGATTATCTCTTCTCCGGGCTCGACACCTGTGGCACCAACCGCCGCGTACAGGCCTGATGTGCAGGAATTGACGGATATGGCGTGCTTTACGCCAAAGTAGTCGGACCATTGCTTTTCAAGACGGCGTACCTCGGGACCCCCGTAAAAATCATCATGCCGGGCACCGAGAAATTTTGACAGCACACCGGAATCCAATACGCGATTGACCGCTTCCTTTTCATCAATTCCCACTGTGTTATAGGCGGGGAAAGGACTTTTGCGGACCGGTTTTCCTCCTTGAATGGCGAGCTTCATTTTTCAGATCCTGTTAGTGATTGTCGTAAAGAGATTTATAAAGCTTTTCAGCTACTTCCCAATCTTCCGGTGTGTCGATATCCTGGACGAGGTAGCGGGGCAGGATTACGGGCATGGCATCATCGCTATATATTTTCCCGGTCCGGGCGAATTTCTTTGCATCCAGCCAATAGAATTGACCTGCGTCATGATAGGCCTCGGGAAGATCCTGGGACCTTGACAATTCATGTTTCGGCCAGAACATCTCAACATGGCCCTTTTCATTGATCTTGAGGGCCCGAAAAATGGGAAAAGAATAGCTGGTCACGGAAAAAACCGTGCTAACCCGGTGTTTCCGTAACAGGTTATACCCCTCCTTAAGATATCCGGGCCGTAAAAAGACGGCCGTCGGATAAATACAGCATAGATAATCAACGGCCCAATCTTCTCTTTGAAAATATTCCAGGGCGTGCATGAGAACGGGGGCAGTCGGGGTATCGTCATCCGAGAGTTCCGGGGGTCTTTGAAAGGGTGCTTCTGCCCCGTAGGATAGGGCGATATCCATTATTTCCTTCGTGTCTGTGGAGACGATGATCCTCTCAAAGACATCAGACTCCTTTGCGGCCAGGATGGAATATGCAATCATGGGCCGTCCAAAAAAATCCTTGATATTTTTCCGGGGAATCCTCTTGCTGCCTGATCTCGCCGGGATTAGGGCTATGGCACTCATTCGCTATATATCCTCATTTATGCATTATCTTAAACTGCAATGAAGCAGTTATCGATGAACCGCCTTTAAAGATCCATGATCAATTGGGTTATGGTCTTCGGGGCATCCGCGTGGATTTGTATCTCTTCCCTCAATCCGCCTGTTTCATCATTATTCCCGATTTCGGTCAGCCATTCGCTTAGGGTCGGATCCAGATCTCTCCTGTCGCAAATAAGATGATAGCCTTCTTTGTTTTCCATGAATGCCAGATCCTTAACCCGTAAATCGGGTTGAAGGCTGATAACGGGTTTCCCGATTAGCCATGCCTCGTAGAGGAGAATAGACGCCATTCCAATGACCCCGTCGGCGATATTGACCGCCTCTCTCCCTCGAATCGTGTTATCAAGTATCTGCCATTCCAGACCCCCCCCCTTTTTCAAGAGAATATCTGTCAGGCTGTCCGGATTTTCCCTCGGGTGTGGGAGGATTAAGAGCTTGATCAAAGAGTGGAAGGGCTGAAGGGAATCGAGCAGCGCGCTTAGGACCGTTTTCTCCGTATAGCCGCGGTAGTTTGGAAAGGCGGGAGAAGTACCCTGGTCTGAAGCCACCGGTTCGGAGACGAAAATAATCTGTTTTTTGCTTGCTGCGGATCCAACCAGTTCCCCTCGCAGCCTGACGAAATCTTCCCTCAGACGGGGATACTCATGGAGTAATGAGGAAAGAGCAGGCTGGCCCGCGATATGCAATATGGAGGGAGGGATACCCGCCGCCATGGCCCCTTCATAGGCACTTTGATCCATGACCGTATACACGTCCGGAAACAGGGGGCTCCGGCTATCGAGCCGTATCCTTTTCAGATAATTTGTCCAGTGGTCCAGCACATGGACGACAGGAATTTCTTTCTCCCTCGCGAAATAAGCCCTTTGCAATGCAAAGGGATCTTTGACACTCGATGCAAAAACATAGGCACGGATTTTATCTTTCCGGAACGTCCTGTTTAATGATTCAAAAGACCTGGACGGCGGCACGAAGAGTTTTTCCCAATGAGAGGGGGCTTCCTTGCCCATGAACCCGTGATCAAAAATCCTAAAAGGAATACCAAGCTGATCAAGGAATGCGAAGACCGGCAAAAGGGCCTTGCTGCCTCCGGGATCTCCTGCCGCCCCCAGGATCAACAATCCTTCGGATCCAGGATCTGCCATGCCTTTTCCAACACTTCCAGTGTATTCAGGGATGTCTTGAGATTGCTTAGGGGAGAATCGTTATTCTCATAGGATCCTATGAGATCCTTCAGTTCTTCCGACATAACGGAAGAAAAACCTCCTTCTCCCAGTGGGTTGTGATCACCTTCCCGGAGCCTGAAATACCCGGGATAGGACTCCTGCCCCACTTTCTCTTCCCAGCGGGTCGCCAACCCTCCATGGAGTATTGAGACCCGGCCAAGCTCGCCCGTGATCGAAATATCCATGCAGTGATATGGGACATCGATCCCGTTGAATAGGGCTAAGGGACCATTGGGGAAGCGCAATCCGAAAGTAGGGTTTTCGGAAGAGCTTTTGTTAACGGCGAAACAGAGCTCCGGTCGCTGGGAGTCTCCAAAAAGAAAGTAGAGCAAATCAATATAATGGGATCCATTGTTTATGAGACCCTTAGAATAGTTCACCTGGATGGATTTTATCTCCCCGAAAGTATTATTTTGAAGGTTTTTTTTTAATCTTCGAAACACGGCGGCATACCGACGTTGATATCCAACAAGAATTTTTGTCCGGCAGCCCGGCTGATTTTGTCTATCCAGGAGCCTGTTAAGCTGTTGTAGGGTTGCTGTTGGAGGCTTTTCCAGCCAGACCATGGGAACCCCGGCCTCCATGCAGGCCATGGTTTGTTCGAAATGATGGTCCGTCGGGGAGCATATACTGACGATATCCGGCTTCAGATCTGCCAGCATACGCCCATGGTCCTTGAACACCGGGACGTGATAGGATTGCCGGAACGCTTCCCGGTCATGGGGATCAACAGAACAGCCACCGACAAGCCCTGTCCGCTCATATAGTAGATAGGTCCTTGCGTGTGTCCTCGAATCGATCAGAGATCCCGGATGCTCCCTATCGTATTTCCATGCAATGTTTCCAAGACCGATAATCGCGGCACGATAATTCAACATATGAGATCCCAGGCCAAGGGAGTTCCTCTTTTAATACCCCGTGACGCTCTTCGTCCGATTACTTCATTAAGGTGTCTTGTATGAAGCCCATACCCGGGCCTGATGGAACGGACGTTATCCCAGGTGAATTCATCACCGGTCTTCATATCCCGGACCACAAAAAGGGAACGCCTGAAGACTTTATTTGCCTCCTGTTTTTCAGTCACTTCATAAGAAATCTTCCCCAAGGCCTTTTCTACGGTTCGAATGGCCTCGACCATTTCCCTGAACTCATCGGGTTCCATGGAAAAGGAGCTGTCCGGTCCCCCATCGGACCGTGACAGGGTAAAATGTTTTTCAACAACACAGGCCCCGAGCGCCACCCCGGCAACGGCCACAGCGCTTCCCAGGGTGTGGTCTGAAAGGCCGGCGGGAAGAGAGAAAGTCTCGGATAGGTGCTTGATCGTGTGGAGGTTCATCTCTTCGGGAGGAGACGGGTAAGCGCTGGTGCATTTCAACAGGACAATTTCCCTTGAGCCCTTTTCCCGTAACGTTCCTACGGCCTCATCGATCTCACGGATAGAGGCCATTCCGGTTGAAACGATGACAGGTTTGCCCGTATCGGCTATCCTTTTTAACAGGGGGATGTCCACGATCTCGAAGGAAGCCACTTTGTATGCCGGGACCCCTATCTCTTCCAGAAAATCCACAGCGGAAGAATCAAAGGGAGTGGAAAAGAGATCCAGATCCAGTTCTACCGCAAGATCCATGAGTTTCGGCTGCCAATCCCATGGGGTATAGGCATCTTTATAGAGTTGGTAGAGGGTCCTCCCCTCCCAGATGGAGCCTTTTCCCACGTGAAAGTAATCATTATCACAGTCTATGGTAAGGGTGTCAGGGGTATATGTCTGCATCTTTAGGGCATCAGCCCCGGCATCTTTGGCAGCTTCGAGAATGGCTTTAGCCTTACCGAAATCCTGGTTATGATTGGCAGACATCTCCGCAACGATATAGGTGGGATGCCCTTGTCCGATCATTTTGTCATTAATCATGATCTCGCTTTTCATTGGGCGGCGTCTCCTTCATAAACCATTCTAACAGCTTTGAATCCGTGAAAGGACTCATCTCTAATCTTATAATAACCTGCCTTTTTAAACGCCCTTATAGATGCATTATTTCCCCTTTTAATAAGGGCAATAACACGGTCCCCTTTCTTTTCCATCATATATTTTTTAGTGGCCTGACGGATCAGCTCTTGGCCGAGGCCGCAACCTCTGAAATCCGGAGAAAGATTCAAGGATACGAAAGTAGATCTACCGTCGCTCTCAAATCGTATCTGACCGAAAGGAATACCGTTCTGGTTTGAGGCGAGATAAAAGGCGATGTCTGGATTTTGAACCCGACTACTAAACCAGGATTTATGCATTTCAAAAGGGATATAGTCTGATGAAAATGACATGGCCCTCGTGACAGGATCGTTTGTCCATTTCCATAAAATTCGGCAGTCTTCTAACTCGGCATCTCTAAGTTCGAGTTTTGTGGGCGACATTTTCTCAATTATTCGATTTGCTCCGAGGCTATCCAGGAGGTTTTTCCCATTTTTTGAAAATTTTACTCTCATCTTTTTCGAAAGTAATAATTGCTTTATGGCCGAAGTTATATCTTCCACCGCCAAGTCAGCATGCCAACCGAGATTGATCGCAATATCTCTCTTCGCGTATTCTTCGGCACCTGGTTTTTGGTTTTCACTGAGTACAATAATAAGGAAAGGCACTCCTAAAGAGGCCAATTCCAAACAAGTGCCTCCTCCAGCAGTGACGGCAATATCCGCCCAATACATTAGGTCGGGTATCTTCTTAACAGAGTGTAAAATTTCTCCGCTTAACCGGCTTGAAAGAAAAACCCTTTCAATATCTTTCAGGTGTGGATTGGCCGGCCCAATAATTACTTTTAGTTGTATTTTATCCTTATCAAGCATTGAGATTGCCTTGATCACTTTTATAGTGACATTGTCTAAATCAGCGCCACCAAAGGTGATTAGGATCTTATATGCATGTGTGTTGATTTTCCTTTTTTTTATTTTCCAAATTTGAAATTCGGGGCGTATCATAGTGTATTTTACCCCCAACAGAGATCTTGCCTTTCCATTAAGGTTATAATGGAGTGAACGCGCATAAATATTCTGATTGAGTAAAAGGTCGCAATGATACTCAGGGAGGTGATTGTAATCGTCAATGATCATCAGATTAAACCCTTTACCAAAAAATGCCTTCTGGAATGGCAACTCAAAATTATAACCGTCCAGTATCATCCAATTTTTCTCAGTCCCATTTGGTCTGAAATACTTTCTTGAAAAAGCGAGGGTTTCATGTATGTCAGAAGGGTGTGGATGTCTGTGCTCTATCAATACAAATCGAAACGCTTCGTAATTGATTTGCTCAATCAGATCGTGATTATCGCAGCAGCTAATAAAGGCTACATCACCTCCCCGTATTTTCCAGGCCCGAGCTAAGGCCATACAGCGCATAACATGCCCAATACCGATTCTGGGATCTCCATCGACGCGGATTAAAAGTTGCTTGGACATCTATGACTATTTTATATCTTGCAGATGAAGTTTATCTCGACTGTTTCTATTTGAGATCTTTGATCAACCTACGAAGTTCTTCAACTTTCAGCCATTGAGTATTTGTTCCTGAATTATACTCGAAGTCCTCGGGGACCTGCTTGCAGCCGTTCTCGCAGAAACGCCGTGTAAAGAATTGAAACGCCGGTTTGATGAGGTAGCAGTCTTCATATTCCACTGTATTCCTGGCATCGTCTCTTGGGATCATGATTTCATGAAGTTTTTCTCCGGGTCTTATGCCGATTATTTCCGTTTCACAGTCCGGACAGACGGCCGTTGCCAGATCCATGATGTTCATGCTGGGGATTTTGGGAACGAAAATTTCGCCTCCCACCATGATATCAAGACATTTAAGCACGAAGTTGACTCCCTGTTCCAGGGTGATCCAGAAACGGGTCATACGAGGATCCGTTATTGTCAGTTTCCCTTTTTTCTTTTGTTCAAGAAAGAAGGGTATCACACTGCCCCTGCTTCCCACTACGTTTCCGTAACGGACCACACTGAAGATGGATCCGTCCCTTTTTGTATAAGAATTTCCGGCGATAAAAAGCTTGTCCGAACAAAGCTTTGTGGCCCCATACAGGTTTATTGGATTAGCGGCCTTATCCGTACTGAGGGCGATGACCTTTTTAACGCCCTGATCGATGGACACGTTAATCACATTCTGGGACCCTATGATATTTGTCTTGACCGCTTCAAAGGGGTTATATTCAAGCGTGGGTACCTGCTTCAGAGCCGCGGCGTGTAAAACATAGTCGACACCTTGAAGGGCCCTGTTTAATCTCTCTTTGTCTCTGATATCTCCGATAAAATACCTGATCGGATAATCCCACATGGAAAATCTCTTGGACATCTCAAACTGTTTTAATTCATCGCGGCTGAAGATAATAAGCTTTTCCGGCTTATAATTCTTCAAGATAATCTCGGTACACATTTTCCCGAATGATCCGGTTCCTCCGGTTATCAGTATGACTTTATCGTTTAACATATTCTTTACTCCATAAAATCAAGATTGGATTTTATCCCATGATGGACTTAATCAGGCCAATAATCTTAAAAACATCGGTGTCAGATAAATCTGGAAAAAGAGGAAGGCTCATGCAGGATCGATAATATTTTTCAGCCTCAGGAAAAAGATCCGGATTATGATCGTAATGTTCCCTGTAGTAAGGTTGCCTGTAAATAGGTATATAATGAACCTGGCAGTGAATCCCATTATCCAGGAGTTTTTTAAAGAGTTCATCCCTGGGGATTTCGCATTCAGGACCTAACCTCATTGTGTATATATGATAACAGGGGTCCGTGCCCTCAGGCCAGGGTGGAAGCACGATAATCTTCTTCTCTTCCAATTCCTTTAAACCATGGTTGTAGAGTCTTACGATCTCCTGTCTTCTGGCCTTAAATTCGTCTAAGCGTTTTAATTGAGATAATCCAAGAGCGCACTGAATGTCCGTGATCCTGCCATTATAACCCAGCGTTTGCATCTCATGATAGTAGGGCGGGAATTTCTGTTGGAGCATAAATCTTGACGAATCTCTTTCAATGCCATGATCTGCAAGCCGCCTGATTCTTGCGGCTATCCGGTCATCGTTGGTCATTAGGGCCCCGCCTTCCCCCGTAGTGATTGTCTTAACGGGATGAAATGAAAAAACGGCGATATCCGTGTGGACGCATGAACCGCACAGATAGTCATTGCCCTTGTATCTGTATCTGGAGCCAATACTGTGAGCGGCATCCTCAATAAGCTTGAACCCGTATCGCCGGGCCAGGTCCTTTAACCCGGGAAGATCCGCCGGGATACCCGCGAAATCGACAGGGATCACGATCCTGGGTACTTGCCGGGTCTCGCAATATTCCTCTACTTTTTCAGGCGAAAGGCACAGGTTCTTTGGGTCGATATCCACAAAGTCAGGAGTCCCTCCGCAAAAGGCAATGCAGTTGGCCGAAGCCATAAAGGAAATGGGTGAGGTTAATCCCGTATCCCCTGGTCCGACATCCAGCGCCAGGCATGCGAGATGCAGGGCCATGGTCCCGTTTGTGACGAGAATACAGTGTCTTGCCCCGCTTCGGCCGGCCAGGGCATCTTCAAATTCCCTAATCTTCGGACCTTGAGTCACCCGCTCGGAGCGGAGCACGGAACACACCGCGTCGATATCCTCTCTGTTTATGCTCTGTCTGCCATATGGAATGGTTTTCATTTTCTAATCTATAAAACCCTGATAGAGAGCCAGAAGGTTATTCTTTGAAATAATCAATCACGGCCTGGATGATAGCCTCCAGGTCATGTGAGGGATTATAGCCGATCAAGTCCCTCAGCTTAGCGATATTCGGGCATCGCCGCTCCATGTCCTCGAAACCGGGACCGTAGGCCTTCTCATAGGGAATATACTCCAGTTCCGACTTACTGCCGGTCATCTCTTTCACTTTAAGAGCCAGATCCTTTATTGTGACCTCTTGATCATTTCCAACATTAAATATCTCACCTTCGGCCTCTGGTTTGCCCATAAGCAAGATAAGTGCCCCAACGACGTCTTTTACATGACAGAAGCTTCTGCTCTGGGTGCCGTCACCATATACGGGGATGGGTTTTCCAAGAAGAGCGCACTGAACAAAGTTAGGAAGTACCATACCATAGCGTCCGGTCTGCCTGGGCCCAACCGTGTTAAATAATCGCGCGACAATCACAGGAAGTTTTTTCTCGTCAAAGTAGGCAAGGGCAAGAAATTCATCCAGTGTCTTGGAACAGGCGTAGGACCAGCGTCTCTTTTTAACGGATCCCATCACTCGGTTATCATCTTCTGAAAGGGAGTGATCCGAATGCTTGCCATAAATCTCGGAAGTGGATGCAATAAGAACCTTTTTTTTAAATCGGTTTGCCAGTCTCAAGACAGTCTCTGTTCCCTTGACATTCGTTTCTAACGTTTCTACGGGATGGTCCATTACGTTTCTGACACCGACGGCGGCCGCAAGATGGTAGATATGATCCACCTTGAATATCAGTTCATTCATAACGGATTCGTTCAGAATGGTGTCAACCACCAGATGGACCCCTTTATGCCTCTGGATCTGGGAGATGTTTTCCAGTTTTCCCGTCCACAGATTGTCGATAATAAACACCTCGTCTCCAAGTTCCACCAGCCTGTCTGCCAGGTGTGACCCTATAAATCCCGCGCCTCCGGTAATTAAAGTTTTCATCGCTCCGCTCCATAAGATCGTTATACGATTTTATATAACGCGGCTACGCCGCTTTAATAGATCTCTGTGTCAAGAACTTCCCTGATCTTCTTTGCAGAAGCTCTCCCTATCCCCTCAACTTGGGTCAATTCTTCAATCGAGGCATTAATAATATTTGAGATAGACCTAAAATGCTCAATCAGTCTCTTAGCCATCATGGGGCCCACTTTCGGGAAACCCTGTAGGATATACAACTGTTTGGTTTTAAATCTTTTAGGGCGATAGCCCCCACGCAAAGGGACAACATCCGTATAGCATTCATCCTGTTTTCCAATCAATAACAGGAGATCTTTTGTGTCTTCCATGGAATGGGAATACACTGTGGGGATATACCATATTGTCTGGATCGATACCAATGCACCCCTTATCGCATTGGAATCAAAATGGAGATCTGTTTTATAAGGATTCCCTTCTATAAGAACGATCGGATTGACGCAATATTTTTTAAGGTTTGACACTTGACTGAACAATCGTCCGTCAATGATGGACAGAAGGAAATCTCTATTGGTCTTTCTTTCAATGGTTATGGAATCGTTGATGATATAGTCACCCCATGGGAGTTTTTTAACTTCAATATCGACATCTTCCTTTTTTAATAAATCAATTATCCCTGAGGTTTTTTCGCGGTAATCGGTGATTATTTTCATCGTTTCACTTTATAAAATCGTTACACGATTTTATAAAACGCGGCTAGCCCGCCTCCGGCAGGCTGCGCCGCTCATGGCTCCGCCCCTTGGATTACACCGTTCCATCTGATAAAATTGCTTCGCTCGATAAAATCTCTTCGAGATTTTATGTGGATAGTCCTACACAGGCTTTCTACAAATGAACGGTTTATTTTTAGTATAGAGCGGCGAAGCCTGCCATGGGAAGGCAAGCCGCGTTATATAAAATCCTGACGCAGGCGGGATTTTATCTTTAAATCTTCTCGAGGGCCCAGTCCTCTATTTCCACCTCTAAGGATCGCTGCAACAGCTCGATGGAAACAACAACTTTACCACCCCGGGTTCTGTGCCCGAGATAGAATCCGACCAGGCCTTTCAGGGGTCCTTCCATAATCATCACCCGGTCCCCCTTGTTCATAAAGGCCCTGTTTTGAACCGTGCGATCGGTCCCGTCTAATATCATCAGAGATGCGATCTCGTCATCCCGGGCAGGAACCGGCTTGCCTTGAAATCCCACCATGCGAACCACACCGACGGTCTTCAGAATATTAAGGTGCTCTTCCGGATTCATGTCGGTCCTGACAAACACATAACCCGGTAGGAGCGGGATGAGTATCTTTTTGCGCCTGTCCTTCCTCCGGCTCATGACCTGAACCCGGGGCAGAAAAACCTCGATGGATTTACCAAAGATGCCGTCGTATACTTTTTGTTCGAAACGACTTCGGGTATGAAGGGCATACCATTTTCTTTGTTCCTGATTCATAACGTGGCGATCCTTTCCTGATCAATTCCGAGTTCCATGAGATCCTTCAAATCCTGATCCGTATCCTCGAGGCGGGTCAGGAGAATAAGATCCCATTGGATTCGTCCGAGAGCCTCCGGCCTCCCTATTTTATAACCGAAAAAATTTTTTCCCTTTTTATTTTCATCTATAACACCAGCCAGTCGAAGGGATGAAAGCTGCAGATACAGGTAGGCCAGTTCGGCCACCTCTCCCGCTCCGTAGAACAAGATGGACTGAACACCTTTTTCTTCCATTTCCCTGAATTTCAGCAGGAGGAGATTTTTTATCTCCTTGTAAGAATCCACGGAATATTTAAGGTATTCGACCGTAAGTCTGCTCTTTCTTGCCAAACCGGCAGGAGTAAGAAAATATTTAACCCTGTTCCTTGGCATGGTCGTGACCTTAAAATACCCCTTGTTAACGAGCCGTTTGACGAATGTATTCACCATGCCCAGGGAGATGTTTAGCCGGCGTGATAACTCTCTCTGGCTTACACTGCCCGCGCGGTCGATTTCACCCATAAGTCTAAGGGTATGGAGATCTTCCTTTTGCATTTTAAGTTGCCGCCGTTGCGATGGATAAGATGAATCGGGTTTACACTGATGAAATATGTTCATTATTTGAACGCTAAATATGTTCAATAACTGAACGCTCTAATTTTGTCAATGAAAAAATTCAACATGCAACCAAGAAATCCCAAGTTATAGAAATGACATATACCCATTTTCCTGTTGGATATCGTTGAAATGGGATGATTTGTATAATATTGATTTTAAGACATCCCGTCCTTGACAAAAAACCGGGCCGGTGCTAATGGAAAGCGTTTCAAAGAGGGTTCTTTTGGTCAAAATAATTTACACGGAGTTTATCGGTCCTGGAGGGGTTAAATAGACATCCCGCATCATCATATCGTCATCGAAGGTCCTTTGGGGGTCGGGAAAACCAGTCTTGCGATCAAACTTGCAGAGAGGATAAACGGGCAAATCCTGTTGGAGCAAACAGAGGATAATCCTTATCTCGACAGGTTTTATCAGGACCCAAAGAGATACGGCTTTCAAATCCAGATCTTTTTCCTCCTCAGACGTTATCAGCACTCCTTGGAGATCAACCAGATGGACCTCTTTAAAAGTACTGTCATTTCGGATTATCTCTTTGAAAAGGACAGAATATTCGCCCGGACCAATCTGGATGATCATGAATTCTGGCTGTACGAGCAGGTTTTTCGGCTCCTGAAGAAAAGGATTACGGCTCCCGATCTGGTTATATTCATTCAGGCAAGGACGGATGTCCTTATGGAACGGATAAAAAAACGACGGAGGGAATACGAGAAATCTATTAATTTTAAATACCTGGACAGGATAAATCAGGCATTTAATGATTTTTTTTTCCATTATTCCGAATCACCAATGCTTGTTGTGAATGCCTCTAAAATCGATTTTGTAAATGTGCCCGAGGATTTTGAAGACCTTGTAAATGAGATTAAAAAGATCAGGTCCGGAATCCAATACTATGTTCCAATCAGTGCAAAAGGTGGGGCGTAGACAGACAGGGGATATCCACATTACCGAAATGTGGCACAAAATGTGCTATAGAAATATTCATTTCATGGTTGAAATCCGGTCTTTTAGGCCGGGTTAGGATTATCAGGCTCTACCTGGGAATGGATATCCGGTATGATATTTCTTTTCAATGAGATATCTACCTGCTTCATAGCTAATGACCAAATATTTGGGGTTTGCAAAGCATTCACGTTGTCTCAAGGGGATATGAAGCATAAACCCCAAATACTTGGCCATGGCAAAGTCCAGTGGAATCTCAAAAAGTTATCTCCTTGAAAAGAAACATCATACCTACTTTGACTAAAGAACCCCTTTGGGGTTAAATCAATGCCACATCCTTTGGGCGTGGATACTTTACTCTGGATTACCATGGAAATCTTAGATACCGTTGCAGGGATGCATAAAAGAAGCGAAGAGTTAAGGTTTTTGGGAAAAAGTATCGCTTTTGTACCGACGATGGGTTTTTTCCATGAAGGCCACCTCGAGTTGATGAGGGTGGGCAGGAAACTCGCAGATATCCTGATAATCAGCATCTTTGTAAATCCCATCCAGTTCGGACCGTCAGAGGACTATGAAGAATATCCTAGGGATCTGGCAGGCGATCTTTCAAAGGCGGAGAAAGTTGGAGTAGATTTGGCCTTTACCCCCTCCATCGATGAGGTATACCCGGAAGGATTCCAGACGAAGGTCACCGTCGAGCGGGTAACAAGGCATCTCTGCGGGCTGACACGGCCGGGTCACTTTGAAGGAGTGGCCACGGTTGTGACCAAGCTTTTCAACATCACGAAGCCCCATTTCGCGGTTTTTGGCCAAAAGGATTACCAGCAGTTAACGGTTATCGGCCGCATGGTAAAGGACCTGAACATGAACCTGGAGATTGTTGGAGTCCCCACGGTCAGGGAACCTGACGGGCTGGCCATGAGTTCACGCAACAAGTACCTGAGCCCCGGAGAGAGGAAGTCCGCCCTGTCCTTGAAGAAATCCATCGACAGGGCCGCCACCCTCGTGGAGGGAGGGGAGAGGGACACGGGCAGGATAAAATCATCCCTGGAAAAAATAATTCGAAGCCATCCCTTTACCGAGATCGAATATATCAGTATCTGTGATCCATTGACCATGGAGGATATAGATGTTATTAACGGCAAAGTCCTCCTGGCCCTTGCCGCTAAGGTGGGCAGGACAAGGTTGATAGATAACTGTCTTATAGATATTACTTGAATCGGCAGTTTGATAAGGGCCAGGCAAGATACGAAAGGAGAGTCCAATGAAATCATCAGATTTTCTATTTACTTCCGAATCGGTTACCGAGGGTCATCCCGACAAGGTAGCGGACCAGATATCCGACCATATCCTTGACAAGATATTAGAGCAGGATATCCGGGCCAGGGTCGCCTGTGAAACCCTTGTCACTACGGGGATGGCTATCATAGCCGGTGAGATTACCACGGCCGCATACGTGGACATGCCTGATATTGTCAGGGAGACGATAAAGAACATCGGCTACAGCAATTCTTCCATGGGCTTTGACTGGGAGACCTGCGCCGTTCTTTCATCCATTGACAAGCAGTCTCCGGATATCGCTATAGGCGTTGACGGGAAAGGCCTGTTCAAGGAGCAGGGCGCCGGTGATCAGGGCCTCATGTTCGGATACGCCTGCAAGGATACGCCGAGCCTCATGCCCATGCCCATCTACCTGGCCCACGGGCTTACCCAAAGGCTTGCCCATGTGCGTAAATCAGAGAAATTGCCCTGGCTGAGACCTGATGGAAAATCACAGGTCACTGTGCAGTACATTGACGGCAAGCCCGTCCGGGTCCATACCGCTGTGATAGCCGCCCAGCACGACCCGGACGTTGATTACGACACCCTGCAAGAGGCGATTATCGAAGAGGTCATCAAGAAGGTGGTTCCCGCGGAGTTGCTGGACAAGGAGACCCAGTTCTTTATAAACACAACGGGAAGGTTTGTTGTGGGCGGCCCCTTGGGTGACTGCGGATTGACGGGGAGAAAGATCATCATGGATACCTATGGAGGATTCGGCTATCACGGCGGAGGGGCTTTCTCGGGCAAGGATCCATCAAAAGTGGACAGGAGCGCTTCCTATATGTGCCGTTATATCGCCAAGAATATTGTCGCTGCGGGACTGGCGGAGAAATGCGAGATTCAGGTGGCTTATACCATCGGGAGGGCCGAGCCCGTCTCCGTTCTCGTAGGGGCTTACAGCACCGGCGTCATACCAAGCAGTGAGCTGACGAAAATCGTGAAGAAGGAATTTGACCTGAGGCCGGCCGCCATCATTGAAAAGCTCGACCTCCTGAGGCCCATATACAGAAAAACATGCAATTACGGTCATTTCGGCAGGGAACTTCCGGAGTTTACCTGGGAGAAAACAGATATGACGGGAGTCTTGAAAAAGGCGGTGAAGTAGGTAGGCCCCCCACAGGGCACAGGGCTCAAGGCACAAGGCTCAAGGAATTTTCTTTTTCCCTTCGCCTAACGCCATGTGCCCCAAGCCACTCTATTTTACTACGTTTCAGAAAAAAGATTGAAGAGGTATTTCAATAGATAAGTATTCAAGGAGAAAACACATGGATTATGACATCAAAGATATCAATCTGGCTGAAAAGGGGCGCTTAAGAATCGAATGGGCAGGTATGAGCATGCCGGTACTGGATGAGATTCACAAACGTTTTTTAAAAGAGAAACCCTTAAAGGGACTGCGACTCTCGGCGTGCCTGCATGTGACCACGGAGACAGCGGGATTGGTCAAGACCCTGAAGGCGGGTGGTGCGGAGGTAGTCCTTTGCGCTTCGAATCCCCTTTCCACCCAGGATGACGTTGCGGCCGCCCTTGTGGCCGATGATGAAATCCCGGTCTATGCCATCAAAGGAGAAGATCACGCAACTTATTACAGCCATATCCTCTCGGCCCTCAAACATAAACCGCATCTTACCATGGATGACGGGGCCGATCTGGTCGGCTCTCTCCATTTCATTGCCCTGAATAAATGGAGCGATTTGGAGCCTTCGGTGAGTGAATGGGGGAGGAACCTGTCCGAAGAAGAGAGGAAAGAGTTTCTCACCAACGTAATCGGAGGCACGGAAGAGACAACCACCGGGGTGATCCGCCTGAGAAGCATGCAGAGAGACAGGGTCCTTCAGTTTCCCATTATATCCGTCAATGATGCGGACACCAAACACCTTTTTGATAATCGTTACGGGACCGGTCAAAGCACAGTGGACGGTATCATAAGGGCCACAAACCGGCTCCTTTCCGGAAGTACATTCGTTGTGAGCGGCTATGGCTGGTGCGGAAGGGGAGTGGCCAACAGGGCGAAGGGCCATGGAGCCCACGTGATTGTCTGTGAGGTGGATCCCCTGCGTGCCCTGGAAGCCGTGATGGACGGCTTTCAGGTGATGACCATCGCCGAGGCTTCACCTCAGGGAGACTTTTTTTGCACGCTCACAGGGGATATCAATGTTATTCGAGCGGAACACTTCCTCAGAATGAAGGATGGGACCATCGTCTCAAACTCCGGTCACTTCAATGTGGAATTAGACCTGCCGGGTCTCACTGAGGCCTCCGTTGCATGGCGGCCCATAAGGGATTTTGTGGAAGAGTTTACCCTGAAGGATGGGAAAAGGATATATGTTCTCGCAGAAGGCCGTCTTATCAATCTTGCTGCAGCGGAGGGGCATCCTTCGAGTGTCATGGACATGAGTTTTGCCAATCAGGCCCTTTCCGCTGAATACATGGCGAGAGAATACCAAAGCATGGAGAAAAAGGTCTATCCGGTTCCGAAGGACATAGACAGCGAGATCGCACGCTTGAAGCTGAAATCCATGGGCGTCGAGATAGATACACTCACCCCTGAAC
>CAYTUL010000008.1:0-21372 GCA_964441135.1 uncultured Desulfobacteraceae bacterium
CTGAATCGCGCCGGTTAGTCTTTGAAGCCCCGGTATATAGCGGTCATCATCAATGCGTATCATACCCCACATGCTGCCCTGCTCATCGATAGGACAACCGCCGACAATAATGAGCCCCACCCCTCCCCTGGCCCTTTGGGTGTAAAAATTCACTAATTGATCCGTTACAAATCCTTCCGGCGTATACCCGAGATGCATGGCCGTCATAACGATCCGGTTTTTCAGCTCCATATTTTTTATTTTTATGGGTTCGAACAGGCAGGGAAATTCCATTTTTTTACGTTCCTTATATACGTTGCGAATATGTTCTTCTTTGTTTACAGGCATCACTTTTTTTGATCCATGTTGAAATTTATGGGCCTCTGTATCATAAAATATTATTTCAAGTATTTAAGAATTGCAAACGGAAATCCTTTAGTTTCCGGCAATAATGAGTAAAGAATTCACGCCCAGAGGACGTGGCCTTGATTTAACCCCAAAGGGGTTTTATAGGGAAAGCGGATATCCATCTTCAGGCGTAGTTGGATACCCATGACCTCCGCGATGCGGAATCTTCGACCGGCCTAAAAGACCGTATTTCCTATATCAAATGAATAAAGGCAAGGGTCAGGGCGCTTTTATCCGGGATACTATTGATATATGTATCTATTTATCATAAAAGAAAAGGAAAGGCGGGAAATATAGGCAGCCTATTTACAGGCGGCGCCGGATGATGAACACAAAAAGTGACAGTGGGAGAAAAAATGAAAATATTTTTTTGCACCATCGCCATTGCTATCGGCCTGTTTTTGACATGTCCATGGAGTCTGGGTTCTGAAGCATATGTAACGGACACCTTCAGGATCAGCCTGCGTAGGGGGCCCAGTATTGAAAACAAGATTCTTCAATTTCTGCCGTCGGGTCTACCTGTGGAAGTCCTGGATTCCCAAGAAGGCTGGAGCCGGGTCCGCCCTATCGATCTTGACCCGACCAGCCCCGAAGGGTGGGTCTTGAGCCGCTACCTGATTACACGCCTTCCCTGGAAGACACAGGCCGAAACCCTGAAGGAAACCAATATTCGTCTTACGGGTAATCTCGCGGGAGCGGAAAAAAAGCTTGAAGAGTCTACACAAAGGGAACAGGAACTATCCGGTGAAGTGAAAAGGTATTCCGATTCACTCGAGAAGTCACAGTCCAAATATAATAAACTGAAAACAGAGGCATCGGGATTTATAGGTCTGAAATCAGAGCATGATAGGCTAAAGCGGAGAGTCGCGGAACTGGAAAAGGAGAATGAGGGATTGAAATCATCCCAGAGGAACAGGTGGTTTGCCCTGGGGGCCCTGGTTTTGCTATGCGGATTGATGATCGGTCTGTTGTTCGGAAGACAGGAAAAGAAGCGAAAAGGGTATTATTAAATAAAACCACGTCATTCGACGTGGTTTTATAAGATATGATAAATCGATATTTGTCCGCTA
Organism: uncultured Desulfobacteraceae bacterium; assembly: GCA_964441135.1. Classification (GTDB taxonomy): domain Bacteria; phylum Desulfobacterota; class DSM-4660; order Desulfatiglandales; family HGW-15; genus CAYTUL01. The sequence continues at coordinate 1,458 of CAYTUL010000008.1, forward strand.
CTCATTCTTCCATTCGGGTCTTCGTTTTTCCAAAAAGGCCTGTAGTCCCTCATGGGCGTCATGGGTCGTCATGAGCTGATCCATGTAAATACCTTCAATCAGTTTTAGAGAAGGTTCAAGATCATCCCTCAATCCGGCCATCATGGCCTTTTTCGTCAATCGAAGCACTTCCGCGCTTAGTTTCATGAAAGGTTTTACGAACCCTTCCGTCTCCCTTTCCAATTCCTCTTCCTTTACAACCTTATTTATCAGGCCGATTCCGAGGGCCTCTTCCGCGGAGATAATTTTCCCGGACAGTATAAGGTCGGCGGCCGCCTTTCTTCCAATAATTCGCGGCATGATTTGTGCGGCGATAGGCGGAAACACCCCTACCTGGATCTCCGGCTGCCCGAATTTAGCGCTTTCGGAGGCCACGACCAGATCGCAGAATATGGCCAGCTCACACCCGCCTCCCAGGCATGACCCGTAGACGGACGCGATAGTCAGGATCCCCAGTTTATCCATGCGACGGAAGATGCCATGAAAGACCTCGATCATTTTAGCGGCCAAGTCCCCCATGTGCTCCCCCACGTCCACACCCGCCGAGAAGCACTTCCCCTTCGCGTTAAAGAGAACCGCCTTCATTTCCTTCTTGCCATGCCATGAATCGAGTGCCACGTTTATCTCCTCCATCATCGCGATGTTCAGGACATTCACAGGGGGCCGGTTGAGTGTAATGATGCCGAGTCCTTTTTCATAATTGACTTCGATATATTCAAAGGCCATGGTTAAATACTCCTTTCTTTTTTTAACGTGGATTTGTAAAGACGAAAAAGGCAGGCGGGCCTTTCAACCCTGCCTGCCGTGAATTGGTGTTTATCCGAAAATGATCATTTTCGGAAACACGCTATCAGCCCTTCGTCTGAGCTTACACCGAAGCCTGAAAGCTACGTCCGGGAATCGGTTGTTTGAAGACTATTCTTTCGGCTTGCCCATCACCTCGGCAAACATATCCGTATCCCAGCTCTTGCCTTCCGCAATGTTCTGGCGGAATTTTAAGAAGTCTATGGTATCCTGGCCTGTGATCTTCTTGGTGTTGAAGGCCCCGAAGCCCAGGAAGGCTTCCCCGCCCATATTGGCCGCTAACCAGTGCCTGTGGGCATTCTTCATGGTATCCCAGAAGAATTTTTTCTTCTGCCTGACGCTGTCGATAGATTCTATCAAACAACCCGGAAATAGGTTTGCGAAGGTCCAGACTATGTTATCTACTTCTTTGTCCAGAAGCTCGAAATCGGCGTTCCCTTGATTCTCCTTAACCAGCGCACGGGCATCTTTGGCTTCATCGCCGGTCTTGTATTCACCATAGACGATCTCGCCATCCTCGACGTACCGATCCGTTATCACCATAGGGTTACGCACCCAGTTCCCGTCAATCTTTAATACGGGGACAACCTTGCTGATCAGGTTCTTGGCCTTCATCTTGTAAGCGGACCACATTTCGCATGAGATGCAGTTCCACATGGCGTCTTCCATGCTGAGGAACCAGGGTAGAAAGTCGGAGGAACCACCGACAGGCGCTGATCCGTGCCTGGGGCCGGCCTGTCCGAAGATTGCGAGGTCCGAAGCGATGGCCAAATCACAGGCCATGCCGATTTCCTGTCCACCTGCGACCCTCATCCCGTTTACCCTGCAGATCACAGGTTTCTTGCACATAAGGATGGAATCGACCATGCCGTTAAACAGCTCCATGTACTGGCCGTATTCATCGGATCTGCGGCTGTAGTATTCACTGTATTCCCTGGTGTTGCCGCCCGTGCAAAAGGCGTAGGGCCCCGTTCCTGTGAATACAACGGCTACAACGCTCCTGTCCAGGGATGAATTTTGAAAACCGGCGATAACACCCTTGACCATTTCCGTTGTATAGGAGTTGTACTGCCGGGGGTTGTTCAACCGGATCCACGCGGTGAAGAGACCTTCCACGACATTCCCCTCGGGGTCTTTCAGAGGCCTTTTTTCATAAACCACACTGGGTGCCTCCTCTCCCCAGTGCACATCCGTGTGTAAAAGATGATCCTTTACTTCATCGTCTCTTGGCATCCATTCTAAAGCCATAATTTTATCCTCCTTTATTATTTTTAAGTTAAATTGCTGACGAAAAATTAAAAATCAGGTGTCAGGACGATCCGCTTCATGGGCGGTGTCCTATGGGCCTCGGCAAAGGTTTCCTCGATGCTGCTCATGGGCCTTGTTTCTACAAATTCTTGAATATTAATCCTGCCGCTCAGGACCATATCCAGGACAATCGGATAGTATTCCGGCAGGCAACCCCATGTCCCGATAATCTCCGCGTCAAAGGCCATGAGGCGTCCAATCGCGTATTCTATTTTGGCTAACCCGAAGCCGACCACGATCAATTTTCCGGTAAAACTCAAAAGTGTCAATGCGATCTCCTGACCGGGTTTGACACCGGTGACCTCAAAGATTTTCCATCCGGTGTTGGGCAGGCCATTTTCCTTACAGATACCCCTGAATTCCTTAGACACGGCCTTCGCATCTTTATCCGTGGAATTTATAATAAAATCGGCACCGAATTTAAGGGCTCTGTCGAGCTTTTCCTGGTTCCGGGCGATACCGACAACGGTCTTTGCGCCGAGGGCTTTGGCCGTCTGCCCCATGTACTGTCCCACACCCCCGGTTATACCAATGATAACGACATTGTCCCCGGGCTGCAAAGCGGCCCTCTTGGCGGCCTGGTAGGGAGTGGTCGCTGCGTCCGCAACTACGGCAAGATGGGAGAGGGGGATATCGCCGCGGTTTTTGACTTCACAGAGATCAACGCTCGGGACCGCTATATGGCTGGAAAAACCACCATATATCCCCGTACTGTTACCCGGCATCTTCTGGTCTAAACATCTGTTTCCCCGGCCTGTCTTACATAGGATACACTTCCTGCAGGGCATCACAGCGGGTATGATCACTTCTTTCCCCACCCATGCCTCGTCGCCGGCGACGACTGTTCCCGAGATTTCATGGCCTAATGTGAGGGGAGGTTTCGAAACGGTGGGAACACCATCGTAGAAATACCCCAGATCCGTGTGGCACACACCGCATCCGGCTATCTCAACCAGAACATCGCCCGGCCCCAATTCCGGGACAGGGATCTCTGTCTTTTCAAGTTTTCCCGGTGTGCTTTCCTTGGTTTCCCTGTCGAATATCGTAGGCTGAACCATCTGCCACGTCAAAATTTTATCAGGTATGGCTGCCATCTTTTTTCCTCCTTTAAATAGAGTTGATTATTTTTGTTGTATTTTTGAATACCGGTTAATGATCCACAGAGGGTAGATACCTATCCCTCATGAAATGATTCCGGCGCTCCAAAGATTTACTTTATATCATCCCGTAACCCCCGTCAACACTTAGGAGTTGACCGGTGATATAGTTGCTTTCATCGGAAGCCAGGAATACAAAGGCGGGGGCGATATCTTCCGCTTCGGCAAAACGCTTCAGCAGGATCCGGTTCATATAGATCTCCTTCAGCTTTTCATCACCCCTTATTTTTTCTGTCATGTCCGTGGCGACTATCCCCAGACATATAACGTTGGCGCAGATATTATAGCGGGCCAACTCCCTTGCGATGGATTTTGTCATGCTGAGGATTCCCCCTTTTGCAGCAGAATAATTGATCTGGCCGACAGTTCCCACCAAGCCTGCCACGGACATCACATTGATGATCTTACCGCTTTTCTGCTCCTTCATATGGCGGCCAGCGGCCTGGGAGCACAGAAAGGCGCCCTTAAGGTGAATATCCACAACCTGATCCCACTCATCTTCCTCCATCTTGAGCATCATGGCCGGGCGCGTAAAGCCGGCATTGTTTACTATAATATCCACCTTGCCGAATTCGTCTATAGCGGTCTGAACAAGCTTTTCCACATCAGATTTTTGAGCCACGTCGGCCTTGACCGCGACGGCCTTTCTTCCCATACCCTTGATATTTTTAACGACTTCGTCTGCCGCCTTTTGGTTTGAGGTATAATTGACGACCACATCGGCCCCATTAGCGCCATAGGCCTCTGCGACCGCTTTGCCAACCCCGCGGCTACTCCCAGTTACTATGGCAATCTTATCTCTGAGTCTCATAGTCACTCTTCCTTAAATATTATTAATATTGATAAATTATTAGAACCGTGATGCCAAAGATGTAATCACATTATGATCAAAATATAATTATAAAACCTTCCGCTCATGTCAAGAAAAATTAGGAAAATGTCGCCCGGTACCACCAAAATCCACAGTAATATTCAGGTACCCGATAATGAAAAGGGATTTTGGTTCGCTTTGATGAATCAGGGTCCCTGCCGGATAGTTCCATTTTGAGATGAAATGTGGTTGAATAAAATGGTATTTCTGTTAGGATATCGTCTATTAAATATCAAAGCCCCTGTCTTTTGAGGCGGCGTCACCGTGTCATTCAACGATTCAAGGTTTATTATCGCGTGATATCTGAGCAGATGAAGGGCCGATTCAATATATATCAGATATACCTGATCGCCTTGCTATTCCTTTTTTCCTGTGCCAGGGAAAGATCCTACGTAAGGGTCATCAAGCCTCCTCCTTCCAGGACCATCACTTTACCTGAAAAGGAGGCCCCGGATTCTTACGATATTAATGGGGAGCGCTATTATCCTTTACCAGACTCCGTTGGATTTGTACAGGAGGGAAAGGCCTCCTGGTATGGGAAAAATTTTCACGGTCATCTGACATCGAGCGGTGAAATGTATGATATGCATAAAAAGACCGCAGCCCATAAGACCCTTCCTTTGGGAACCTATGTCAAGGTGAGGAACCTTTCAAACGACAGGCATACCATCGTGCGGATAAATGATCGGGGACCTTTCGTGAAGGGGAGGATCATTGATCTTTCCTATGCGGCCGCCAAAGAAATCCTGTTGATAGGTCCTGGTACCGCCGATGTCAAGATTACGGCCCTTGGGAAGGAAGTTGGTGAGGTGGTTTCAAAAAGCGGGCCCAAGCCGCTGGTGGAGCTCAAAGAGCTGGAAACAGGAGAATTCACGATCCAGGTAGGTGCCTTCAAAGACGAGAGTAACGCAATCAGGCTTGCAGACCGGCTAAGGGTTATTTTCGATTATGTAAATATCTCGCAATACGTTGATGAAAATAAAAATGTTCTCTTTCGCCTACATGTCTCAAAATCAAACACATTGGCTCAGGCAGGAGAATTTGAAAAGAGATTGGAGGATATGGGCTTTACGGGCGCTTTTATTGTGAGGCTTTAGATCCTCTGTTTATCTTTTTTCGAAGGACCCCGGAGGCCTTGAATACAACCACCCTCCTGGCCCGTAAACGCAGGTCCTCGGTGGTTTGAGGGTTTCGTCCCCTTCTTTCTTCTTTTCCTTTAACGACAAACTTCCCAAATCCGCTGATAAGGATGTCTTCGCCTTTTCCAAGAGTGGCCTTAATAATCTCAAAGAAGTTTTCTATAACCGAACGGGATCTGGTTTTGCTGAGCCCCACATGATTATAAATATCATTAATTATCTTCTCTTTGGTCAAAGACATCTCTTAACCTCCTCCTCTATCCCCCGTAATTACAAATTTATCTTAGATTTATTGAGTTTTAATAATGGATTATGGGATTCATGGTGTCAAGTTTTTTTTAGTAACCATACTTTTCTTTCAGTTTCTGGCAGACATGAGGAGGCGCAAGCCCACTAATGTTTCCCCCCAGGCTGGCAGCCTCTTTTATGATGGTAGAGCTGATATAAAACCATTTGTAATCCGTCATAAGGAAAATGGACTGTACGTCCCTGTTCAACTTCCGATTCATGAGTGCTAATTGAAATTCATATTCGAAATCCGATAAGGCCCTTAGTCCCCGAACAATAACATTGGATCCCTTTTCAATTACATAGTCAACCAGCAACCCGTCAAAGGAGTCAATCTCAATGTTCGGTCTATCCCGGAAGACTTCTTCTATCATGGATTTTCTTTCATCAATGGAAAATAGGGGGGTTTTTTTCGGGTTAATCAGGATGGCTATGATGAGTTTATCAAATATCTTCAAGGCCCGGTTTAGAATACTGATATGGCCATTGGTAAGAGGATCAAAAGTGCCCGGATAAATAGCTGTTTTTACGTCCATTTACAATCCCTCGCTATAAAAAATATCTATCTTTGTTTCCCCGTAAATCCTCGCGTCGACAAGACGGAGCTTACCGCTTACGTTCGGGAGAGTATCCTTTTTTAAAGATTCGGCCACAACAATAGAAGTGGATGTAAGGATCTCACTTTCCGAAAGTTCTTTTAATAGGGGAGGAATAAGATTTCTCCCGTAGGGAGGATCGATAAATACAAGGTCGAAACCCTTTTTCAACTTAGGGTGTCCGACCGGCAATCCTTTTCTAAGATCTCTTTTTAAAACAGAACCGGATTTTTCAAGGCCGCATAGGATCAGGTTCCGGTGAATAATCTTTACTGAAAGGCTTGAATTGTCAATAAATAAGGTCCATAGAGCTCCCCTGCTAAGGGCCTCAATACCGAAACTTCCCGTGCCTGCGAACAGATCAAGCACCGTCATACCGGCGGTATCCTGCCCTATTATATTAAATAGGGCCCCCCTTACCTTATCCGAGGTCGGTCGAATACTCAGGCCTTTCAATGATGACAGGATTCGACCTTTGCAACTGCCGCCGGTTATTCTCATGGGTCATTACCTTAATATCTCCTGCCCCCTCAATACTCTAATATTTTATTTTCTTCGTCATCCGTGGGAATTACGCCCATGAGATCTTTCACCCTGTTGCGATCCCTTTTCCTGTTGAAAAGAGTAACAAACGGCCCCGAAAGGATATAGGATAGCAGAATGAAGAAAAGCAGGACCTTTGGCTTATAGGCTATAACAATAAAAATCAAAATAATTGCTACAAGTACATTGAAAGGTTTCTGATTTCTTATATTGAAGTCTTTAAAATTTAAATACTTGAGAGAACTCACCATTAAAAATGAAAGCGTATAAGTCATTATTATTATAATAATATCTCTCTTTTCAGTAAAACCTTTTACAGTATCGGCAAACAATATCAGGGCGGCGATAAAACATGCGGCGGCAGGGATCGGCAAGCCTTTAAAGTAAGAGGTTTTCAAGCTGCTTTTTTCTACATTGAAGCGGGCAAGTCTCAGGGCCCCGCATATCACAAACATAAAAGCGGCAAGCCAGCCTAAGCGGCCAAAAGGACTGAGCGCCCAAAGATAGGCCAATGTAGCAGGGGCAACTCCAAAGGAGACAAGGTCTGAAAGGGAATCGTACTCCGTTCCGAAATGGCTTGTGGTTCCGGTAAAACGAGCTATCCTTCCATCAAGACCGTCAAATACGGCCGATATAATGATTGCCACTGCCGCGGATTCGTAACGTCCCTGTATAGCCGCAATTATCGCGTAAAAGCCCCCGAAGAGGCTGGCGGATGTAAACAGGTTGGGCAACAAAAAGATACCCTTTCTTCCCTTTTTCTTAGATTTTTTGTTTTTTGATCTCATGGCAGATACCCGATCGCCGTTTTTCCAGCGCTTACCTTATCCCTGGGTTGGACAGTAATCCGGCAGCCTGCCGGTATATAGACATCTACTCTTGAACCGAACCGGATAAGCCCGAACCTTTGGCCCGCCCTGACAAAATCCTGTTCATTTACCCAGCACACTATTCTCCTTGCGATTAATCCCGCGATTTGAACAAAGACTATTTTCTTACCCACATCTGTCTCAAGGGTAATCCGGTTATTTTCATTCTGATCGGAGGCCTTATCCAGGTTCGCAGAAAAAAATTTACCGGGACTATAGTTTATTTTTAAGACCCTGCCGTCAACCGGGATTCGATTCACATGAACATTAAAGACGGACATGAAGATACTGACCTTTACCGCGGGTGCGCCTAAGGGGTTATTGGCATCCTTAAGGGATTGAATACTCAATATTTTGCCGTCAGCAGGTGACAGCACGGTATTTGCCTGGTTATCGTTAACCCGGGCGGGATCCCTGAAAAAATATATGATGAACAGGCAAATTATCCCTGTGAGGATTGCAAAAAGCGGAAGACCCCCATAGAAAAGGAGGATGGTAACGATTCCGCTTGTTAGGATAAAGGGCAACCCTTCCCTCGCAATGGGCCACCTGTTTTCTATCCTCGTCTTCTCTAACTGGGATGCCGTCATTAAATTAAATAAATTCTTAAAAATTCCTGTTATTTAAATAAAACCTTATTTCTCTGTTGTTTATTATATTTTTAGGGGATTATTTGTCAATGTCCTTATATCATCGATCCCTTTTTTTTAAGTCAATGGAGATCGTTTAACGGATAGAATAGTCGATTTTCCCGGAAAAGGCAGAAAAGGTGTTGGGCCGAATATCGGGGGGACGCTGGTAGGCGGGAACGAGATCTCGAATATTATCCGAATCCTCATTAAGAAAACGTTTGAGCCCTAAAAAACCAACGGATGAGGCCTTCAGGTTCCAGAGGTGGGGTGGGGCCAAAAGGGCTCTTTCACCAAGCAGTTCCTTTATGAGGCCTCCCTGATTCCCGATGTCATTACCGATAAACGCGGTGGGGAGATCAATAAAGGTTGCCAGATCCTTTAACTTCAGAGGGGTGTCTTCTATAAGCCTTTGCATATTCCGCTTATCATCCCATTTGAAAAGGGCTGAAAAGACCTCCCCTTTTCTCGAAGAAATCATAGCGCATAGGGGCATATCCGTGCAGGGCATTTGATTAGCTATGGCCTCCAGGCTGGACACGCCAATAATGGGTATTTTCAGGCCATGGGCGATTCCCTTGGAGGCGGATAATCCAACCCTGAGTCCTGTAAAGCTCCCGGGGCCAATCGCTAAAATAATGGCCTTTAGATCCGCTATTTCTATTCTATGGATTGAGAGTAATGAATGAAGGGCGGGCATGAAGCCATTATAGTCCTTCCCCCCCGAAGATATTAAGTATTCACCCAATTCCCGGCCCTGTTCGTCCATAAGGGCCAGGCCGAATTGAGTTGTGGACGTATTAATGGCTAATATCATAGAATCTAATGGAATAGTCTCAGGATATCGAAGTAAAAGACAACGGCCATTAATAGAATGAGCAGGGAAAGCCCGAGCTTTTGCGCGAATTCCCTTTTCTTCAAGCTTATGGGCCGGCCGAGTAGAAGCTCTAAAAAAAGGAATAGAATAAAGCCGCCGTCAAGTACCGGAATAGGAAACAGGTTGAGTATCCCCAGATTAATACTAATGGCCGCCATAAAGGGGATAAGCGACAGCAGGCTCACCTTGGCCATTTCTCCGGTCAACTGTCCGATCATAATGGGGCCTCCCACCATTTTTATGGATGTGGCTCCGGTGAACAGTTTTTCAATGAACTTGCATATGCGAACGATCCAGTTCCAGGTTTCAACGGCGGCTTCCTTCATGGCGCTGAGTAGATTAAACTCCTTTTTTACGAATTTACCCGAGGAAACCACCCCAATCAAAGCGACCTTAACCTCCTGGCCGAACATGTTCTGGGTAGATTCTTCGGGTATCACGGTTACATCAATAAGTGTATCACCTCTCTCCACGGTCATATGGAGAGGGATCCCTGCCTTGTCATAGACCATTTCCTTGATCTCAAACCAGTCCTCAATGGATTTGCCCTGGATGGATTTAATGATGTCTCCCTTTAAAAGGCCTGCCCTGCTTGCCGGAGAATCGGGCGTAACCTGTCCGATTTCGGTAGAGTTGATATAATTACCTGAAATGAAAAACAGGCCCCAATAGAGGAAAAAAGCGAGGATCAGATTAAAAACAGGTCCCGCTGCGACGATAGCAATTCTCTTCAGGGGATGCCGGTTACCGAATGATCTCGCTTCATCTTCGGGGGATAGTCCCTGGGTATCCTCATCCTCATCATCTTCTCCGAGCATCTTAACAAAGCCGCCCAGGGGGAAATATCGTATGGAATATTCGGTCTCCCCATACTGCCTTCCGATGATTTTTGGGCCGAAACCGAGCGCGAACTTGAGGACCTTGACATCGAAATATTTGGCGATCAAGAAATGCCCCAGCTCATGGAAAAATATCATGATTCCAAGAACAACAACGAAGGGGAGCAGGTAATATAGAAGGATATTACCGGCATTCTGAAAAATATGAAAAAGAATATTCATCTGTATGCCTTTTCTTTACATATTTCATAAAATAAATCCCTTTTCATTCATAATCAAGACTGCAGTCCATGTAATTTGTTTTTAGCGGTGTTTCGGGCCCATGTATCGGCACGTAACACCCCTTCCAGACTGTCAATGTCAAAGGCCTCGTGGTCTCTCATGGTCTTTTCTATTAGGGAAGGAATCTGAAGAAAGCTGATTTTTCTCCTGAGGAAGGAATCCACGGCAATCTCATTGGCCCCATTCAGGACCACGGGCATGCTTTTACCGATTTCCGAGGCTTTGAGGGCAAGGGAGAGGCATTTGAACTTTTCCATATCGGGTTTCCGGAAGGATAATGTTCCAATCTCCTCAAGCTTTAATGAAGGCAGGTTTGTTTCCAAATGACGGGGATAGGAGAGGGCGTAGGAGATGGGAGTTATCATATCAGGAAGGCCCATCTGGGCGATTATGGAGCCATCCCTGTATTCGACCATGGAATGAACAATACTTTCCGGATGGATTACAATGTCGATCTGCTCCATCCCCAGGCCAAATAGCCATCGTGCTTCAATCACCTCGAGGCCTTTATTCATCAATGTCGCGGAATCGATACTTATCTTTTTCCCCATGCTCCAGTTTGGGTGCTTCAAAGCGGAATCGGGACTCAGCGACTCCATCTCGCTAAGGGGGAAATCCCTGAAGGGTCCACCCGACGCGGTAAGTATTATCCTTTTCAGATCTTCCCTGGGATGGCCCTGAAGGGACTGTAAAATGGCACTGTGCTCGCTATCAATAGGCAGAATGGATACATTCTGTTTCTTAGCGAGGTCCATAATCATCGGACCGGCCATAACCATTGTCTCTTTATTGGCCAATGCCACATTATTTCCGGCTTTAATGGCGGAATAGGTCGGTACCAGGCCGGCGGCGCCGGTAATGGCGGAGATCACGATATCCGCTTCTTTTAAGGCCGCAATCCGTGCGCATCCCTCAGGCCCTGACAAGAGCTCTATCTCCGGATGCCCTTTAAGCCGGCTCCTTAATTCATTCGCCATCCTTTCTTCTGAGATAGCCGCGGCCGCCGGGTGAAACTTCTCGATCTGTCTGAATAAAAGTTCCATGTTCCTTCCGGCGGTAAGGGCCAGTACCTGATAATCTTCGGGCCTTGAATCAATAATTCTTAAGGCGTTTTTGCCTATGGACCCTGTAGAACCCAATATGATTATTTTTTTCATGTTATTGCAAAAAGCTTTTTGAAATATTGAATGGTCTTTGTTAAACCCTCCTCGAGGCTGACCTTCGGTTCCCATCCAAGCTTTTCCTTGGCGAGACCAGTATCCGGACGCCGCCTTTTTGGATCATCCATTGGGAGAGGAAGAAACTCGATTCTCGATTTGGAACCGGTTAACTCTATTATGAGTTTTGCGAGGTCCAGAATCTTATTTTCAGACGGATTTCCCAGATTAACCGGACCGATGAAATCATCCGGTCCGTTCATCATCGTTGAAATTCCTCCAATCAGATCGTCCACATAGCAAAAGGATCTGGTCTGATTCCCATCCCCAAATATTGTAATGGTCTCGTTTTTTAAGGCCTGTACAATAAAATTGCTGACCACTCTTCCGTCATTGGGGTGCATCCTTGGACCATAGGTGTTGAAAATGCGAACGACCCTGATATCCACGTTATTCTGCCTGTAATAGTCGAAAAAAAGTGTCTCTGCGCACCGCTTCCCTTCGTCATAACACGCCCTCAGCCCGATGGCGTTTACGTTTCCCCAGTATTCCTCCTTCTGAGGATGCACGGTGGGGTCACCGTAGACTTCGCTTGTGGAAGCCTGAAGGATCCTCGCCTTGACCCGTTTTGCGAGACCCAACATGTTAATCGCGCCCATGACGCTGGTCTTTGTGGTCTTCACCGGATTGTATTGATAGTGAATGGGGGAGGCCGGGCATGCCAAGTTATATATCTGGTCTACCTCGAGGAAAATGGGATTCACCAGATCATGTCGCAGGACCTCGAAGTGCCTGTTATCCAAAAGATGAAAGACGTTGCTCTTCTGTCCGGTGAAATAGTTATCCAGGCAGATCGTGTAGTTCCCCTCATCCAATAACCGTTCACAAAGATGGGAACCGATAAAACCAGCCCCTCCGGTTACCAGAGCCCTTACCCTGTCGTACTGATTCAACGCCATAATGGTTTTTTCCCCGGTTTGATTCGTTTTTGTTTACAGGCCTTGTTTCCCATAGCAAATTAATATCATGCCATGGACCAGTTAAGAAAGAAGTATAGAACAGGGATGGAAAACAGAATACTATCAATTCTGTCCAGAATACCTCCGTGACCGGGAAGAATTGTCCCTGAATCCTTGATTCCGTGATTTCTTTTTAACATCGATTCCGATAAATCACCGACCTGACCCATGATAGCGAGACCCAGAATAAGGGCTATTATGGATGGGCCGATGGGATAGAGACGAAGAAAAAACAGAAATAAGAGTCCCATGAAAATACTGCAGATGAGACCGCCGATAGCCCCCTCCCATGTTTTGTTCGGGCTAATGGATTCGTAGAGCTTGTGTTTGCCTAAAAATCTCCCACAATAAAAAGCGCCTGTGTCGTTTGCGAAAGTAACAGCTAATAGAAAAAAGATCCAGATGCCTTTTACAGGATATTGAATAAGATGAAATCGGTCAATAGGAAGAAGCATCGCAAGCGGGAGGCACACATAGATCGGGCCCATAACCAATTTACCCATATCCGAGCTGTTTTTCCCGTCATTTGTATTTACGTTAAATAGGAAGAAAATCATGGGGACGATAATGAAAAGTGGAATGACGACCAGGGCGGATAAAAGCTGTCTTTGATAGATAACAATGAAAAGCAAGAGGGTAATGAGATAGATTAAGAATTGGGCATATTTCGACAGCCCCGGGGATACGAGTTTGTAGAACTCATATAGACCGGCAAGGGATATAAGAAAAAGTAATGAATAAAAAATCCATCTGGGACCGAAACCAATAAGATATATTAAAATCGGGATTGCTACGATTCCCGTGAGCCATCTTTGAAAGTGCATAATCTTTCGATTTTGTAGAATATTAAATCCTGGTAGCGCCGAATCTTCGATCCCTTTTCTGGAATTCCTCGATAGCCAGAAGATATTCCTCCCTTCGAAAATCGGGCCATAGGGTAGGGGTAATATACAACTCGGTATATTCTATCTGCCACAACATAAAATTACTTACCCTATATTCGCCACTTGTCCTAATGAGTAGATCTGGGTCAGGCATTCCGGCCGTGTACAGAGAATCAGAAATATCCTCTTCGACTATCTCCGAGGGTTTCAGTTCCCCCGATTTCACTTTCTCGGCTATCTTCCGGATAGCATACAATATCTCCTGTCTTCCCCCGTAGCTGAGTGCCAGAGTAAGGACCATGTCCCTATTCCGGCATGTCTTCTCACTGGTTTGACGAATTAGATCCTGAACATCCACCGGAAGTTTTTCAATCCTCCCAATGACCGTAAATCGAATTCCGTTTTCCATCATCTCATCTAATTCGCTTTTGAGAAAACGTTTCAGAATACCCATTAAGGCGTCGACTTCGAATTTGGATCTTTTCCAGTTCTCTTCAGAAAAGGCATAGAGCGTGAGCCACGGTATCCCGATCTCTCTGCTTGCCCGGACGATCACCCTCACAGATTCAGTACCCTCCTCGTGTCCGCGTATCCGGTTCATGGCCTTTTTTTTCGCCCATCGCCCGTTTCCATCCATTATAAGGGCAACATGTCTGGGGAGTTTGTTAGGATCAATGCCTGGCATTGTTAAAATATTTATTATAAGATTTGGACTGTGTGGTTGCTGAGGGGAATATTAAAATTCGATGATTTCTTTCTCCTTCTCGGCAGTTATTTCGTCTATTTTTTTTATGAACTGATCCGTCACCTTCTGTACATCATCCTGGGATTTATACATCTCATCTTCTGAGATCTCTTTTTCTTGCTTTAACTCTTTGAACATCTCATTCGCCTCCCGCCTATGGTTACGAACTGAGATCTTACAATCTTCTGCCATTTTTTTGGCTAATTTCGCCAGATCTTTTCTCCGTTCTTCGGTCAAGGGAGGTATAGAGATTCGAATGATTTTTCCATCATTCATGGGTGTCAGACCTAATTCGGATTTAAGAATACTTTTTTCCACCTCTCCAATTATGGATTGATCCCAGGGTTTGATTGTAATCAGCCTGCTTTCAGGGGCAGAAAGGGAAGCAACCTGGTCGAGAGGCATCTGTGTATCATAGCAATTTACTTTTATTCCATCAAGGAGTGCGGTTGAAGCACGGCCAGTTCTGAGCCTCAGGAAATCCTTTTTCAGGGCCTCCACTGTGCTATTCATCTTCTGGCGTAATTCAGAAAGTATCTCGTCTTTCATTTTTCATCCCCTGAGATTATAGTGCCTATATTTTTTCCGGTGACTACCTTTAAAATATTCCCCTTTTCCCGAAGGCTGAACACAATTATGGGTAAGTTTTGTCCCATAGCCAGGGTTACGGCGGTCATATCCATTACCTTCAATCTCTTTTTAAGGTATTCTTGGTATGACAGCCCTCTATAGGGCCTGGCTGAAGGATCTACCTCCGGATCCTTCTCAAATACCCCGCTCACTTTCGTCGCCTTTAAAAGGACTTCGGCATCAATTTCCATGGCCCTCAAGGCCGCGGCGGTATCCGTGCTGAAGAATGGGTTTCCGGTACCGGCGCCAAAAAGGACTATCCGTTTCTTTTTGAGATGACTGATAGCCTTTTTTCTTATGAAAGGTTCGGCGATTTTATGCATGTCGATAGCCGACATGATCCGGGTTTCGGAACCGAGATTATTCAAGGCTTCACCCAGGGCAAGGGCATTGATTACCGTGGCTAACATTCCCATATGGTCTGCAGGGGCGCGTCCCATCCCGTAATCGGAAGAATTCAGACCTCTAAATATATTGCCTCCTCCTATCACAATGGCGATCTCTATCCCCATATCATGGACTTTTTGAACTTCCTCCGCGATGTTTTTCATGATGGCAGGATCGATACCATAGGACTTATCCCCCATCAAGGCCTCACCGCTCAATTTGAGCATAATACGCCTGAAAGGGAGACGTTTATGCTTCATTCGATTCCCCTAATTGAAAACGGACAAATCGACTGATAAGGATGTTTTCCCCTGTTTTTGCTATCATCTCATTGAGGACATCCTGGATCGTAATATCCGGATTTTTCACATATTGCTGCTCCAGGAGAGAGGCCTCGGCATAGAATTTCTTCATTTTTCCCTCAACGATCTTTCCAATGACATTATCAGGCTTTCCGGATTCCTTTGCCTGTGTCATATATATGTCCCGTTCCTTTTCCAGTATGTTAGGCGGAATACCCTCCCGGTCCACGGCGATCGGGCTGGTGGCTGCAATATGCATGGCTATATTTTTGACAAATTCGGTGAAATCATCCGTTCTTGCTGTAAAATCCGTTTCACAATTCACTTCAACAAGCACACCTATTTTACCCCCGGTGTGAATATAGGACTGAATCTGGCCGTCCAATGTGGTACGGCCCCCTCTCTTCTGAGCGGTCGCGATCCCTTTTTTTCTCAGATAATCAACCGCTTGTTCCATATCCCCGTTACATTCGCTAAGGGCCTTCTTGCAGTCCATGATCCCCACGCCCGTCTTCTCTCTCAGCTCTTTCACAAGCGATGCTGAAATTTCCAATTTATCATTCCTCCGCGATATATTCCTTGTTTCCTGTTTCTTCCCTTTTGCCGACAATAATGACTTCCGGGCCTTCTGTCTCCCCTTCTGGAACCGTTGTCTGGATATCCTGATCCCCTTCCTTATCCCTTACCGCCTCTGCTTCCGCCCTTAACCTTTCCTCTGCGATATTATGACCAACAATACAGGCATCGGCAATCTTTGAACAGATCAATCGGATCGATCGAATGGCGTCATCATTACCGGGGATGAGATAATCGATATCATCGGGATCACAATTTGTATCTGTAATGGCTATAACCGGTATACCCATCTTTTTTGTTTCCTTGACGGCAATATGCTCTCTTTTTGGATCAACGATAAAGACGGCACCCGGGAGTTCATCCATATCTTTGATACCGCCCAGATTTTTCTCTAATTTGAATAACTCCTTTTCCATCTTCAGGACTTCTTTTTTCGTGTAACGATGAATGGAACCATCCGTTTTCATGCTTTCTAATTCTTTTAAACGCGCTATACTTTTTCTGATGGTCTGGAAATTTGTGAGTGTCCCACCAAGCCATCGATTCACCACAAAAAACATCCCACAGCGTTCGCTTTCTTCAATGATCGCATCATGACTCTGTTTTTTTGTACCGACAAAAAGTATGGAATATCCTTCAGCAACCGTGCGGACGATAAAATCATATATGTCTTTAAAAAGACTGACCGTTTTTTGTAAATCTATAATATGGATGCCGTTACGCGAGCCAAAGATATAAGGTTTCATTTTCGGGTTCCAACGCCGTGTCTGGTGCCCAAAGTGCACCCCCGCTTCTAACAATTCCTTCATATTCAATAATGCTGCCATTCAATCCTCCTGTCTGAATGAGACCCCCACGGATCCCATACCCACGGTTATCCCTCCGTTCAGAATCTTGCATTTCCCCATATGGTGGGGCACCGGGGCACGTCCTGAACGTGTGAAATGATTAAAAAACAATAACCTAAAATAATAATCATTATTTATTTTATTTTGCAAGTAAAAATTTATACCCTGATCCACCATCAAGATGTCATCTCCCCGTCAAGCCGGGATCCATGGAGCGGCGTTGCTTTTGGGCTCGTAAAAAGTCCCTGGAGCCGTCACTCCCGCGAAGGCGGGAGTCCAGAAGTGCCCGAAATCACTGGATTCCCGCCTTCGCTGGAATGACTGGAAAAGACGTTTTTTGACTTTATACGAGTTCATCAATATTGGAATGTTCATATAAAACAATTCATTCACTTATTCCCTTTACAAACTTCCCTGTCAAAGGGTATTTTGCATTAAATAGTGCTCATCCATAAACTATCGTTTATGAATTCGCGCTATCAGCAATCAGCATTCAGCAATCAGCAAAAGATTATAAAAACAAAGATTTAGCTGACTGCTGACGGCTGAAAGCTCCATCCAGAAACAGATTGTTTCTGGATGGACATTAAATCCATTATTCCACCATTTCAATCGCACACGCCGGAAGCTCCCGACCGGTTTGGAGGGGCGAAACCGGGCCGGGTGTGATATGTTTATAAGGCTCTATTTATGGACAAAGAGATAAAGAACGATTTTCTTAAGTTAGCAAAGGAAACCGAAGTCAAATTAACCAAATCCATCCTGAAGTGGAAATACGAAAGAGAAGGGAAAGAGAGACCCGGAAAGGAGGGGCTTGATAAACAATCCCGCATAATTACGGATCAGGCCAACAGGATATTATCCAGAAGTGGCAAGGCGGTCTGGGATGAGGTTAAAAAAGCCTATGAGAACGTGAAGAAAAAAGGGGATGAAGATATTGAATGACAAGAAGAACTTAAGAATGATAAGAGATGAACTTGACAAGGAGGAGGAGAAGAGACTCTCGTCCTATGCCTGCCTTAGCCTTCATGCAATAAGGAGAAAAGGGGAAGACAATATTATTTCTGGACACAGACAGAATTTCTCGCTCGATACCGATAGAATCCTCCACTCCCTGGCCTATTCCCGATATATTGATAAGACACAGGTATTCTATCTCATAAAGAATGATCATATCACACATCGGGTACTCCACGTACAGCTGGTATCGAAGATATCAAGGACGATCGGACGCCTTCTTAGGCTTAACGAAGACCTGATAGAGGCTATCTCACTGGGCCATGATATCGGGCATGCCCCCTTTGGCCATGATGGCGAGACATTTCTGTCCGGACTTTCCGTACGTTATGGTCTCGGGCATTTCCTCCATAATCTACAGGGCGTAAGGGCCCTGGAAAAGATAGAGAGAAAGGGCAGGGGTTGGAACCTGACCCTGCAGGTACTTGACGGCATCCTTTGTCATGATGGGGAGATTCACAACCAGGCCCTGTATCCTGATCAGGTAAAGGATTTTGAAAAGTTAAAGAAAGAGATCAAGGAGAAGGAAAAGGATCCATCCATCAATCTGTTCCCGATGACACTCGAAGGATGTGTGGTCAGAATGGCAGATACCGTCAGCTACATAGGACGAGATATTGAGGATGCTATACGACTAGGACTCATAGGACGGAGGGACCTCCCTGAGGACTGTCGAAGAGTCCTCGGTGAAACCAACGGAACCATTGTATATACCCTGGTGGAGGATCTGGTGAGTAACAGTCTGGACAAACCCTTTATAAGTTTCAGTGAAGAAGTTGGAAACGCCCTGAAAAAACTGAAGGAGTTTAACAGGCAGCATGTCTACACGAGTGAACTGGCCTGGAAACAGACGGAAAAAATCGAGCTGATGTTTGAACTGATGTTTGATAAATATTACAACGACCTGGAAAAGAGGAATGAAAATTCCGGCATCTACAGGGAATTTTTGGAAGGAATGTCTTCGGAATACAGGGAAAGCACATCCCATGCTGGAATCGTTCGAGATTTTATAGCCGGCATGACGGATGAATATTTTTTAACCCAATGTCAGAAACAACTCATTCCCCAGGTAAAGGAAAGTCTTTTTTGATGAAGGCCCATATATCACCCGCGATTATCATGAGGATTAGAGAGTTCGGGGAGTCGGACCTGCTTGTAACCTTTCTTACCCCGGACAGGGGCCGATTAAAGGGTGTGGCCAAAGGTGCCCGCAGGAGCCGGAAGCGATTCGTTAATTGTCTCGATATCTTTTCCCTTGTAAACCTCGAATATGGCCCTAATAGAAAGGGGGAGTTGTATCTTGTTCATTCGGGCAGGCTCATCGAAGCCTATCCCGGTCTGAGGAGAGACTTTTCAATCCTTTCGAGCGCGAGCTATATGGTCGAACTTACGGAGATACTTTTCCCATGGGAATTACCTGATCAAAATATATTCGAGCTATTGAAAAAATCATTGTACAGGTTGGCCAATGGAGAAAGGGCCGATGTTATTGCCGTTATATTCGAGACCATGGCCATGTCCTTGGGGGGATACAGCATAAATCTTGAAAAATGCTGTGTCTGCGGGAGGATTTATATGGGGGAGGGGACGGCGGTATTCAGGCCGGAGAAGGGGGGAATCGCCTGTATGAGCTGTCAGCAGATTACGGCAATGAATCCCGGGGTAAGCCCGGATACTGTCAAAACAATAGGACTGATGCAGTCCAGGTCCGTTGAAACGATTGAACAGATGATCGCGTCGGAGGAAATTATTTCCGAGCTGAGGCCTGTTCTGAGACTGCACCTGGAATACCGCCTGGGGCGAAAACCAAGGACATCAAATTTCTTGGAATAGGGCTGGGGTGCACACTGCAATTTTTGATAAACATCTAATAAGGTTTCAGGTTTCAGTGTTCAGCAAGATACGTTTCGGTGGTTGGTATTAGTTTTCCTGAAACCTGAACACTGAACACTGTAACCACAAAGAGCCTATTTCTCGTCCACCCTTTCCTGTAATACCTCTAAGATATCCGCGGTCAATTCATCGCTGTCAAAAGAAAAGGATACGGTTCCATGATCTAACTCAAAGGATGTAAGCCGGCAGTTGTACTGTTCCGCCACCTCCTTTAGA
>CAYTUL010000009.1:0-20105 GCA_964441135.1 uncultured Desulfobacteraceae bacterium
CCGTCACCGCGCCCACCGCCGCCTCCGCAGACCTCATCATCACCTATGAGAGGCAATCTCCCGCTTATTAAGTCCTCAACAACGGGTCTTACTCCAGGACGGGTTGCGTCATGGTACACTTCAATGCCGGCCTGCCGGAACCCCATAAGAGGCCGCATTCCTATGCCTCCGACAATCAAAGCGTTCACCTGGTTCTCTGCCAAGAGATTCACAGGGACCATACATCCTCCCTGGACATGGCTCTGGTTATTGATCGTCGTAACTTTTTCAATCTCGCCGTTTTTCACATCTACCAGGGTAAACACGTCACAATGCCCGAAATGGCCTGCTCTTTGACCATCCAGGCCGCCCGTTTCCATGGACGGAATCGCTATTCTTCCTTCCTTCATCTCACATATCCTCCTTACATTTTTATCCATGTCCATCCGGAAACAACGCATCTCCGGATGGGATTTTCAGCGGGGAATTACGAGTTGCGTCTCTTGATCCGCTGTTCATCCTGTTTCAAGTATCGAAAGGATTTTGTCCCATATTCGCCTGATCCCATCGTGTGCATCGCCTCGCGAGTTATATTCGAAGAGATTCTTACCCTGGACCATGGCCTTTGTGAAAACGGGATCAAAGGGTATTCGATCCAGGACAGTCACATTTTTCTCCCTTGCCAGGCCCTCTATGGCGAGGGTCTCATCCGGATTCAGGTCAAACTTATTTATACAGACCATAGCCGGGACATTAAAATGATCTGCCAATTGGGCGATGCGAGCCATATCATGCTTCCCCGAAACGGTCGGCTCTGCGACGATTAACACGGCTGTTGCCCCGCCAATAGATGCAATCACCGGGCATCCTACTCCGGGAGGCCCATCCGTAAGAACCAGATTGAAGCCCTTTTTTTCCGCTAATTTCTTTGCCTCCTGCCTTACCAGGGTTACTAATTTGCCGGAATTTTCTTCAGCTATGCCTAACCTGGCATATACCATCGGCCCGAAACGCGTGTCAGACAGAAACCATTCCCCGCAGGTCCTGAGCGGGAAATCAATGGCGTTTTCGGGACAAAAATAGACGCAGACCCCGCATCCCTCGCAATCTACGGGGTGAACAGTATAAGAATCATCTATGGCATCCCATTTACACAGATCACGGCACAGGCCGCATTCCGTGCATTTTTCTTTATTAATGATAGCAGAGTGCCCCCCCTGGAATTCAGATTGTTCCCTGATATCAGGGTCCATGATCAGGTGTAGGTCCGCGGCATCCACATCGGCGTCACAGAGAACCATATTTTCGGCTAATGAGGCAAAAGCAGCCACAAGGCTCGTCTTTCCGGTACCACCTTTTCCGCTTATAACTACCAGTTCTTTCATTGAAAATATCCCTGTTCAATTTGTGATTTCTTTAATTCGAGCGTATAATTCAATGAACTTTTCTTTCCATTCAGGCATGACTTCCACAAGGAGCTCTCCTCTGGAATAGGTTTCGGCAATCTTCCTGTCAAAGGGAATCTCCATCAGAATGGGTATATTTTCATGTTCAGCATATTTTTCGACTCTGTCATCACCGATGTCTGCGCGATTAATAACGAGCCCGTGGGGAATCTCCAGGATTTTAACCGCGTCCACAGCAAGTCTCAGGTCATGAAGCCCGAAGGGTGTTGGCTCCGTAACAAGCAGTACAAAGTCCGAGTCCTTCATCGACGCGATGACAGGACAGGAGGTTCCGGGCGGTGCATCAATGATGATTACCCTATCCTGACGAGAGAAGGCACGGACCTTTCTAATAAGGGGAGGGGACATGGCCTCGCCCACTCGTAATATCCCGTGAATAAATTCCACTCCATTCCGGTATCCTCGCTGGATAGTGCCCAGTTCCCGTCCCACTTCCTTGATTGCATCCTCAGGACATACCTCCGTGCATCCGCCGCAGCTATGGCAGAGTTCATGGAATGGCAAAACGGTCTCACCGATTACAACAATAGCCTTAAACTGACAGATATCTCCACATTTTCCGCAGAGGGTACATTTGCTTTCATCCACCTCGGGCACGGGTGTCATAACGGTCTCTGTTTGTTCAAATACAGGGTGGAGAAATAGATGCGCATTGGGCTCTTCCACATCACAATCCTGAAACTGCACGCCATTCCCCAGGGAAACAGCCAGATTTGTCGCCACGGTTGTTTTCCCCGTGCCGCCTTTTCCGCTGGCAACACTGATAATCATAATAACTCCATTTTTTCCTTTGCCGCCTTTTTTAAACCTTTTCGACCCTTTGTTTCATTGCAATTTCCATATCTATTCCGCTTACACCATGGCATCACAAATCTTGAATTCATTAGCCTGCCTTCCAGGTAGGCCGTTAATACATCCTCCGTGAGCCCGGAGATCTCCCTGATCACATTGATCCCCGATGCCATAAGCATTCGTAAAAAAGGATGTGAAATGGCGCAGCAGATGATGATTTCGACATCCAAGTCCTTGATATTGAGGCATCTGCGAGTCAGATTCTGTTCATGGATAGGGTAAATAAACCGGGACGCCTCTTTTTGGTTTTCGATTTCAACGATTAAGAGCCGTAATGCCGTATCCAGGACAGGGGAAATCCTATCATCCCATATGGGGATAGCAATTCGCATGGAACATTTGCCGAAGTTATATGGTTCGTTTTCATAATCCCCATAGCATTTCTTATGCCAATTTTTTTTTCGGGGTATATAAGTCATAATTTATTGATATGTTAGGAATAAAATCCACATCAATTTATGAAGAGGGGGAGGGGATGGGTTTTGTATTGCGGTATTGCAATACTTGTCATCATTAAATATTGCAGTACTGCAATATTTAGGCTTCAGGGTCTTTATGCGAGGTTTGTTTTTGGGGGACCTCTATCTGAAGATTCTTAATCTTTCGCCATAGGGTAGACGGATGTATGCCGAGGTAGGCGGCAGTGGCCTTTTTCTTCCAATCATTTTTCATCAATGCATTATAAATAAAGCCCCGTTCAACACTTTCCCATGAGTACCCTTTTTCTTGTACCTCAATTTGATGGGGCTTTGCCTGTTGCCGGGTATTTTGAAGCAAACTGTCAGGGAGGTGCTCGATCCCTATCACGCCGTTTCTACAGACCACACAGGCGTATTCAATGATATTTTCCAACTCACGAATATTACCCGGGAAATCATAGGACATCAGGATGGGCATGACATCCGGCTGAAAACCTTGTATCTCCTTTTCTTTCAGGCGGCTATATTTTTGGATGAAATGTTCCGATAATAACGGTATATCCTCTTTTCGTTTCCTCAAGGGAGGAAGAACAAGCTTAACCACATTTATCCTGTAATAAAGATCCTCCCGGAATTTTCCTTCCTTAACAAGATCTTCCAATTTTTTATTTGTAGCGGCCACAATGCGGACATCCGCCTTTAGGGGCCTGTTACTTCCAAGGGGTTCATAGACCCGGTCCTGGAGTACGCGTAAGAGTCGTACCTGCAGGGCCGGGGAGATATCTCCCACTTCATCCAGGAAGAGGGTGCCGCCTTCAGAAACGGCGAGACGCCCAGGCTTATCTTTCCTCGCGTCCGTGAAGGCTCCCGCCTTATAACCGAAGAGCTCGGACTCCAGGAGGGTATCCGGCAGGGCGCCGCAATTAACCGTAATCATGGGGCCGTTTCTCCTGGCGCTAAGAGAATGAATGGCCCTGGCAAAGAGTTCCTTTCCTGTACCGCTCTCTCCCTCTAAAAGGATCGTTATGTCGCTCTCGGAAACCTGTTCAAGCATCCCGAAGAGCCGCTCCATTTCCTTGTTCTTGCTTATAATATCATGAAATGAATGACGGCCGGATAATTCTCTGCGAAGCTCTTCGACCAGTGTCAAATCCCGGAAGGTCTCCACTCCCCCGATCACGATACCATCCTTATCCCTCAAGAGGGCCGTTGAGATACTGACGGGGATACGCTCTCCCTCTGAACTAACGATATATATGGACTGGTTAACAATCGGCTGGCCGGTTTCCATTGTTTTTCTCAGAGAACACAGTTTTTCACAGATACTGGCCCTGAAGACTTCCCAGCAGTGCCTTCCGATTGCCTCTTCTTTTTTAATACCGGTTATCGTTTCACCTGCCCGGTTAAAAGAGGTAATTCTCCATTCCGTATCCACTGTGAAAACACCGTCAGCGATACTGTCCAGGATGATCTGAGTCTGATTTTCGATAGAGCTGTCCATTAATAACTCCTGCTAAGAGGGTAACCACCTTTATCTGCTTTGTCAATTCCCCCTGACTCACCATCAAGAAGTCATCTGCGGCGTTGCCTTCGATCGCTCCTCCCTGCGGCGTATCGATGAGGCGCAAAGCACAGGGCGTAGGCACAAGGTAAAGTGCGGTCCACAAAGATGAGTGGAACTAAGCAAACAATCCTGAACACTGAAACCTGAGATCTTTTGCTTTAAGAGCTTATGTATTTACTTTTTTGGAGCGGCGAAGCCGCGTTATATAGAATCGCGAAGCGATTGTATGCCTTACTGGTGCCCAGGGGAATCCAAAATCCATGACCTTTACTGTCGATATATGAATTTGATGATGGATTTTGGAATTTCGATCAACTTGACTAAAATCACGGAGCGGGCTATTTTAAAGCGATTCGTTCGTAATTCATGGATGACAGGAAACAGGTGACGATGATGAATGATAAAACGACGTGCAGAAGATGCTCCGTGATCCGGGTCAACACATTATGTCGTCTTTATGACGAAGGGTTCCGGGAGGATATTGCCCGATCCAAGGGGCAGCTCAGGATCCTCGTGGAGATCGCTCAAAACCGGGGTTATCCCGACGGAGCCAAGGTGCTGTTACCGGCCCTGTCTCCGGACCATGTCCGCAGGATATGCTGGAACGTATCATCCCTGTTGACGGACCAGGATTTTATACAAAATGGAGTGAGCTTGGATGGACGAAGAAGACCCTCAGAATGAACCGATCGACGAATCCATGGAGTTTGACAGCCTCCCGGAGGGTGATGGGATTATCATAATATCACCGGAGGCGAGGATTATGTCTTCCAACCTCCAGGCGGAAAGGATCCTTCGATTAAAACTGGACCGGGGTCAGCCACTGGATATCACACAGATCTTTACGGATGAATACCGGCCTCAGGCGGAGCTGGCTTTGAAGGCGGCGTTTCAAGAAGGGCGTTCCCATTCCAACCTGGTCGCGAAACTCTCACTGCACTCGGGGATGCCGGTCTCCCTGACTTTTTCCGTCAGTCCCCTGTTTGGAAAAAATGAGGAGATCATTGGCGCCCTCCTGACCTTTCATGACAACAAGGTTGACGGGCAACTTTCCGATATGGACGGCCGGAGCCGGTTAATAGGATACGATACCCTCTTTGAGCAGTTGGCGGAAGGAATTTTCACAATCAATAACCGGTGGCGGATCACCTCTTTCAACCGGCAGGCCCAGGAAATAACCGGTTTTTTACGTGAAGAGGTCCTGGGAAAATACTGCTGGGATATATTTCGCAGTGATCTTTGCCGGAGTAGCTGTCCCTTGAAAATCACAATGGAGACCGGGGTGGTCCGAATGGATCAGGATGTCCGGATTGTCGTCAAGGGAGGCCAGCAGCGATCCATCCTTGTGAACACATCGGTCATCAAGAACAAACGGGGACTGGTGATGGGGGCGGTGGAGACCTTCAGACCCCTGACCTTAACGAACAATACAGAAGAGATACACACCGGAGCCCAGGATTATCTGGGAGAAATAATCGGGCAAAGCGAATCCCTGAAGCGCGTCCTGGGGCTCCTTCCCGACGTGGCCGAGTCAGATGCTACCGTCGTTATTGAGGGCGAATCCGGTACGGGCAAGGAGCTTGTGGCCAAGGCCATTCACCAGCTGAGTAAGAGATCCAGGGGACCCTTTGTGCCTGTGAACTGCTCGGCCCTGGCTGAAACGCTGTTAGAGTCGGAGCTCTTCGGGCATATCAAAGGCGCGTTCACCGGAGCCGTCAACAGCAAGGTAGGGCGATTTGAATTGGCGAAAGGGGGAACCCTGTTCCTTGATGAGGTAGGTGAAATAAAGCCCGAGATACAGATCAAGCTACTTCGCGTATTGGAGGAGCGGGTCTTTGAACGGGTAGGCGGAACGAGACCCATTCCCATGGATACCCGGATAATTACGGCTACCAATAAAAACCTCATCAATGAGGTCCGGGAAGGCCGGTTCCGGGAAGATCTGTTTTACAGACTCCGGACGGTACCCCTTTATATACCGCCATTACGTGATAGAAAATCGGATATCCCCCTGTTAGTAAATCATTTCGTGGCCAAATTCAACAGGAGCTATACGAGGAATGTCCGGGGTGTAGATCCCAAGGTCCTGAAATTATTTAAAGAATACTCATGGCCCGGGAATATCCGGGAACTGGAACGGGCCCTGGAGCACGCTTTTGTCTTTGTAAAGGGTCCAATAATCACAACTTCCCATTTGCCCGAGCTAAGGGAAGATACCCCGGCTAAAAGTCCTGCAGGGTCGGAACGTTCCAATGGCAAGTACCTGTGGGAAGACGAGAAGATCGCCATCGAGGATGTTCTCAAGAGAACCAGGGGACGCCGCCATGAGGCGGCGAATATCCTCGGCATCAGCCGCACTTCCCTGTGGCGGAAGATGAAGGCCCACGGTCTCGTATGATCCCAGTGCATTATGTCTATCCGATATTATTTTATTAGATTTAAAAGCCAGGTCCCAAGGACGTGGTCACGGAAATAATAGACTCCACCTGAAAAGCTATCATAACCAAGCTATTAGCTGTCAGCAATCAGCTTTGGGTAAAAAAAAAGATAAAAAAAACCAAACCCTCCCAATCAAGCAATATCCCTGTTTCATTCCTGAACAATCATTTCAAGCTGAAACAATCCATCTGAAACAATTTCTTATCATAATAAAATTAATTATATCAATATAATATCCGATATATTCGTATTTTATGTTTCATAAATGAAACATAAAATATCATTTTTAAAATTTTCCAATTTGCATTTATCTAATTAATATACAATAATAACAATATGTTAACAATTTGGCACAGAGATTGCTGATCCATTGAAACAGAAAAAGGCATTTTTGTTGCGTGAAACATATGAAACATAATCAGGCGAGGAGGTAATCGTGAAGGAACCGCATATTGATATTGACAATATTTTAGAAAAATATCCGGGAGAGCCGCGTTATCTGATCAGTGTGCTCCAGGATGTACAGGCAAGCTATAATTACATTTCGGAAGAGAATCTGAATCTTGTTTGCGATCATATCGGTATCCCTGTAACCCGGGCGTGGTCGGTCGCGACATTTTTTAAATCATTCAGCCTTGAACCCCGGGGCGAGCACGAGATCAAGGTCTGCCTCGGCACGGCATGCCATCTCAAGGGTGGGCAGCGCCTGGTGGACAACCTATCAAGAAAATTAGGAATTGAACCGGGCCGGACCACCGCCGATCTGAAGATAACCCTCGAAACGGTCAATTGTCTTGGCGCCTGCGCACTCGCTCCGGTAGCCGTTGCCGACGGGAAATACCATGGAAGGATGAATGCTCGCAAGATGGATAAGATAATCAAGGAATGTTCAAGGGAATAAGGAGGAGAAATGGAACAGGGAAGCACGGCCCAGAGAATAGAGGAATTCCCCTTTCGGTCGGTGGAGGAGCTGGATATTTTCCGGGAGCGCCTCTTGAAAGACAGGGACCCGAACAGCGCACATATCATCGTGTGCCATGGCACAGGTTGCAGGGCAAACGGGAGCGTGGAAGTAGCCGACGCGCTGCGAGAGTCACTCAGGGGAGTCGGCCTTAAAAACCGTGTCGTCCCTGAGATCAAGCCGACCGGTTGTCATGGTTTTTGCTCCAGAGGTCCTCTGGTCATTATGCAGCCTTCGGGGATTTTTTACCAGCATGTTACTCCGGATGACTGCGCAGAAATAATTGAATCAACTCTTTTGGAGGGAAAACCCGTGGAACGTCTCCTCTATAAGGATCCAAACACCGGTGAGAGTATAGAGCATCACGGGGAAATTCCTTTTTATAAACATCAACAGCGGCTTGTTATGCGTCATATTGGCCGGATCGACCCTACGGATATATTCGATACCATTGCCGCAGGCGGGTATCGTGCACTTACCCGGGCGATAGGCTCCATGACACCCGAGGATGTCGTCTCTGCCATTGAAAAATCAAATCTCAGAGGAAGGGGCGGTGCCGGATTTCCGACCGGTTTTAAATGGAGGGCCGCCATGGAGGCAAAGGAAAGAAAGGGCGGTCCCGTCTATATCGTAGGCAACGGGGATGAAGGAGATCCAGGGGCTTTTATGGATCGTACACTGATGGAAGGTGATCCCCATGCCGTTTTAGAGGGGCTTATCATCGGTGCCTACTGTCTCGGCTCCAGCCAGGGTTTCATGTATGTAAGAGAGGAGTACCCTCTTGCGAGAAAGCACCTGACCATAGCGATGGAACAGGCAAGGGAAACCGGTCTCCTTGGTGAGAATATACTGGGAAGCGGGTTTAATTTTGATATCCATATCATTCGCGGGGCAGGGGCCTTTGTGTGCGGGGAGGAAACTGCGCTTCTTCAATCCATTGAGGGGCGCGCGGGCGAAGCGAGACCCAAATATATCTTCCCATCGGAACAGGGTTTGTGGGGGAAACCCACTGTGATCAACAATGTGGAAACCCTATGTAATGTTCCCCTGATCATTGAAAAGGGTGCTGAATGGTATGCCGGTTTAGGCGTGCCCAACAGTCCGGGAACCAAAGTCTTCTCCCTTGTCGGTAAGGTAAACAACATCGGCCTCGTGGAGATACCCATGGGGATGCCTCTCGGCGACCTTGTGGAAAAAATCGGAGGCGGGGTCCCGAATCATGATCACTTTAAGGCAGTGCAAACCGGAGGGCCGTCCGGAGGATGTCTGCCCTATGCACTGCGAGATACTCCGGTAGATTTCGATTCATTGACGAAAGCGGGCTCCATGATGGGCTCCGGCGGGATGATCGTCATGGATGACAGCGATTGTGTCGTGGATGTTGCCCGCTATTTCATAAGGTTTCTCGAGGATGAATCCTGCGGTAAATGCCTTCCATGCCGCCTGGGTCTGAAGTCAATGCTCCAGTTTCTGGACAAATTTGCCTCAGGGGAAGGAAGTATGGAGGATATCGCTGAATTGGAGAGCCTGGCCCGGGCGATTCGTGACGGTTCCCTGTGCGCCCTTGGCGGAACAGCTCCAAATCCGATATTAACCACACTGAGTCATTTTCACGATGAATATAAGACCCATATCGTGGACAGGAAATGTCCGGCCGGGGTGTGTAAGGACCTGATCACATACGGCATAGATCCTGACTTGTGTACGGGTTGCGGGCTCTGTGCGCGAAATTGTCCCCAGAAATGTATCACAGGTGAAAAAAAACAGCCCCATAAGATCAATCAGGATGAGTGCATCCGATGTGGCATGTGCCTGGATTCATGTAGTTTCGGGGCGGTCAGCATTTCATAAGGGGGGGTCGAAGATGAACGGATTAAAGAAGGGAAAAAGCACGGTTACTTTTATGATTGACGGCCAAACAGTACAGGCCGGGGAAGGGTGGACCGTCCTGGAGACGGCCCGGCATTATGGCATTCCCATCCCCACCCTCTGCTATCATGAGGCGCTCAAACCTGTCGGCGCCTGCCGCCTGTGCGTAGTCGAGGCCAAGGAAGGTGACCGGTCAAGGGTGGTCATCTCCTGTGTTTACCCTGCAAGGGAAGGCGTGGAAATCCTTACCGATACGGATCGAGTGCGGAACGTCCGGCGATGGATATTGGAGATGCTTTTAGCGGAGTGTCCGGCGTCGGAAGAAATAGCGAAACTTGCCCGGGAATATGGTGTAAATAACACCCGTTTCCGGATTGAAGATCCCGAGGAGCAATGCATTCTCTGCGGTCTTTGCGTGAGAGTCTGCGAGGAAATCGTCGGCGTGAGGGCCATCTCTTTCGGGTCACGGGGCGTAAGCAAACATATTGCAACGCCCTACATGGTCCCGAATCAGGCCTGCATTGCCTGCGGATCCTGTGTGACAGTCTGCCCCACGGGGGCGATGCAGGCTCGACTGGACAAGGTTCGAGGGGATGTTTCTCAAAGAACAGGTCATGGTTTCGCTCATTAAAGGAGGTCTAAAAATGATGGAGAACAGCGAAAATCCCGGAGACAATAGGAACGAGGCAAGAATTGGCGTCTTCCTTTGCACCTGTGGCGGAAAAATAAGCTCTAAGATCGACCTGAAGGCCCTCGAAAAGGAGTTAGCTGAAAATCCCATGATATTTCATTCGGAAACGATCCCTTTCCCCTGTCTTGAACCAGGGCTGGATATTGTCAGGGAGAGGATTTCCGAAAAAGGTCTAAACCGGATCGTTGTAGCCGGATGTGAGTACCGCATCATGCTCCAGAAGTTTGAGAAGGAATTAGAGGACGCCGGGCTGGAAAAGGGTGAGATAGATATTGTCAATCTGCGCGACTATGTTGCCCTGGTTAATGACGGTGATCCCGGCAGTCTCGCGGCCAAAGGCGCCAAGCTGATTGCCGCCGCGGTCGCGGGCCTATTCACGCTGAAGCCCTCTCCTAAAAGGAAGATAGATTTCAAGGGACCCGTCATGATCTTAGGCGGGGGCATAGCGACCTACTCGGCTGCACAGGAGCTTCTTCATAAGGGAATTGAAACGATCATAGCCGTTCAGATCGAGGATATTGAGGATGAGATTCGAATCCTCCATGAACGCTATCCCGGGGAAAGGGACTATCACGATCGCTTGAGGAAGATCATGGAAGAAGTGGATCAGAGCCCTCTCATAAAGAGGATCTCGGTCGGGGAGTTGGACAGGGTTATGGGGATTATGGGGGATTACACGGTGACCTTTTCGTCGGAAAACGGTAAACCGCCCCTCGTGTTCAATGTAGGGGCCATCGTTGCCGCACTTGACGGGGAGATGCTCAACCAGGGGTCGGATTTCGGCCATGACGGCAGGCGGGTGTTATGTCACACGGAGATGGAAGAGTATATGTGGCTTCACGGAGTCCCGTCCCATCGGGTGGTCATTTGGATCAATGACATGGAAACGGAAAGATCATACGCGCAGCTCTCATCCCGGACGGCCTGGAATATGGCAAAGTACATGAGAGAAAAAAATGTCATGTGCCAGGTTTCGGTCATTTACAACAACCGGCTGAAAAACACCTTGAGCGTGGCTGAAAGGATCCGGGCCAGGGAGTTGAATATCAAGTGGATACCCTACGATGGGGATATCCGGCCTACCGTGCAGAGCGGAATGATCACATACTATGAACCGGAAGATCACATAGAGCGAGAGCTGGAATATGATCAACTGGTTCTGTCGCCAAAGAGGCATCCCGGCATAGAACAGTTGAAGATTGCAGAGATCCTGGGGCTCCATGTGAAGGAGGGAGAGTTCCTTGAACGGAATCCCCAGATGGTCCGGCCGGAGCAGGTCGGCGTGGACGAGAAGTTCCTGGCCGGCTCGGCCCGAAAGCCCTGTGATCTGCGCGAGGCATTGAGGCAGGGCAGGAGGGCCGCCCACAAGACGGCGGAAATTTTCAGCCTTGCGAAAAAGGGGGAGCTCTATGCCCCGAGAATGGTCTGTACCGTAGATCAGAGCAAGTGCCTGGGGTGCGGATTGTGTAAGGAGATCTGCGATTGCGGCGGTATTTCACCCGTGGAAGGACCCGGCGGTGGTGTCCCGAGGATCGTGGATCCCATGGTATGCACCGGCGGGGGTACCTGCGCAGCGGCCTGTCCCTACCAGGCATTGATCCTTCAGAACAACTCAACCGAACAGAGGGAGGCCCGTGTATCAGCCCTTGCCCGAAGCCTTTCGGAAAATGAGGTAATGGGGATTGGATGCAATTGGGGCGGCACGGCCGCGGCCGACCACGCCGGAATACGAGGGATGCGGTATAACGACCGTTTTTATCTCCTTCCCGTAGGCTGTATAGGACAGCTCGATCCGACGGTGATGGGAAGGGCCTTCCTGGAGGGCGCCAACGGGCTGCTCTTGATCGGGTGTCCCCCCGAAGAGTGCCACCACAGCTATGGCATTGATCACACCTGGAGCCGTGTCCTGATGATAAAAAAGCTCCTCTCTCTTATCGGGCTGGAGCGGGAGCGCATTGCCCTGGCCCATGCGGACCTCAATAAACCCGAGGAATATGTCAAGACCGTGAACAGCTTCGTATCCATTATGGATAAGCTGGGTCCCATTAATCGAGACCCCGAGATGGAAAGGAAAATCAAGGACCTGTACGACACCCTGAAAAATCCGAGGGTAAGGTGGGTGCTTGGTGCGAGCCTGCGCAGGCCCTGGGAGACCTCCTATCCCGCGGACCAGCGGAACGCCATGGCCTATGATGAGACCCTGTCGGATGTCCTGAAAGAGGAGTTTATCAGGACAAGGATCATGAATTTGCTTAAAATCAGAACGCAGGTCGTTAACCTGGATGAGATCACCCGGGCCCTGGGAGAAGAAAGGCGCATGATTCAGGGTTGCCTCTCCGAGTTGAGCAAGGAGGGTGTTGTTTCCCGGATCTTCAAGGATCGGGTGCCCTTCTACACCATGCAGTGAACCGGACGGGTGTGTATATAAATCCTTCAACAGAGGAGGAGAATAACACGGTATCAGGCCTTCCCCCCGGAAGAGAGATTGCTGAGCCCTTAAGCATTTGAAAAGGACCGAATAGTTTAGGAGGCGATTATGACAGGATGCAAAAATGTGCTTTTTTGTACGGATTTTTCCGATGACGCAAACAAGGCCTTTGATTACGCCCTCGATCTCGCTGTTAAAAATGACGCCAGGTTGCATATCCTTCATGTCCCCCATTCGCCATATACCTACTGCCGGCACATCGTTGACGAACACGTGCCGGAAAACAGGCCCGGAGGGGAAGCATTTTTCGATGAAGATGTCGAAAAAAGGGCCACAACGGCACTGGAAAAGGAATACAATCGAAAAATGGGGAGCTTCAGGAATTATCTGTATGTGATCAGGGTGGGGTCTCCCCATATGGAAATCGCAAGGTACGCGAGAAAGCATCACGTGGACATGATTGTTTTGGGTGCAGTGGGCAAATACGAAAAGGATAGAGAAATCCACGGAAGTACCGTTGACAATGTACATAAGTATACCCATTGCCCTGTCATGGCAGTGGGCGAACATGGCAGAGGAGATCCAAACAGAGAGAATTTCCCTGTTTTATAAGATTCCTTTTGACAATTCCTGCCTAAAACGATTATAAAAATACTACCCAAAAGACCGTCGCGCACGGCACCCGTTGCCTCCTGGAATTAAGACTCGATATCAGTAATTTCCGGTCAGGATATTGCATGATACACTTATATAGGAAAATATGGTCTGTGGGGATCTCTTTTCAGAGACGAAAATGTTAAAAGCAAGATATTGATGAAAGACAATCCCCAGACGGGCAGAATGCTCCTCCCAAGTAAGCAGTTCTTTAATCCGGCGGGTTGAGGAAGAAGCCCTCTGCCCGCCTCATCCGACCTAAGGCGTAATAATGGCACATAAACGAGTTCGTCTCTTCAAAGAGATCCCCACAGACCAGTGGATCAATTTGTTTGCAATATATTAACCGGAAATTACCGATCTGATACATTAATTTTTTCCTGAAACGAGAGGGGAATGTTTTATGGTCTTCAGGGTACTCCTTTATATTGCCCTTACGGTCTTTATCCTGGGGCTGGTCTATAAGGTCTCCCTCTGGTTTTCACGGACCATCGGCCTATCTCCCGCAAATAACCTGTTCCGCCACAGGGTTTCCGCTTTTTTTCAAGGTTTTATCGGGGTGTTGTCCGGCAGAAAGGTATGGAAACTGCTGAAATCCCTCCTCCTGGACGTCATCCTGCAGAGAAGGACCTTTAAAGAGAATGTACTGCGCTGGGTGATGCACATCATGATCTATGCCGGTTTTATGCTCCTTCTCCTGATGCATGGTCTTGGCAATATCATCACAGCATCTCTTTTCCATGATTATTATCCGACCGCCAATCCCTTCTTCCTCCTCCGGGATCTCTTCGGCCTGATGGTCATTGCCGGCATCGGAATCTCCGTGTTTCGAAGGTTCGTCCTTAGAATACCGCGTTTCATGACGAACTGGATGGACGGCTACGCCCTCATTATTCTCGCGGTAATCCTGTTTTCCGGATTCCTTCTCGAAGGGGTAAAGATCACTTCCTATTCCGACTTCAAGAGGATGGTGGAAGACTATTCCGATCTCGAGCAAGAAAAGGACATAGTCGCGCTTGAGAGCCTGTGGGTAAAGGAATTCGACCTGGTCTCCCCCAATGTGTCGAAACCCTTTGACCCAGAGCTCCTTAAGCGGGGAATGGAATATCACGAGATGAACTGCATGGGGTGTCATGCCTCTCCGAAGCAGGCCTTTGCAGGGAATCTGGTAGCGAAATGGATTGGCGGCGCCGCGCTCTTTCTCGACAGGGTAAGGGCAGAAGACTTTTTATATTACATCCACATCTTGGCCTGCTTTCTGGGTCTCGCCTATCTGCCCTTCAGCAGGATGTTCCATATCCTGTCCACTCCCGTAAGCCTGCTTGCCAATTCGGTCATGGACCCGGAGACCTCCGATCCCGCGAATATCGCCACCAGGCAGGTCATGGAGTTGGACGCGTGCACCCACTGCGGAACGTGTACCCGTTTTTGTTCGGCCATGATGGGCTATGAGGCCGTTCACAACAAGTATATCCTCCCTTCTGAAAAGATGGTCCTTCTGAAAAAAATAGCGGCAGGTAAGACTCCCGGGCGAGAGGAGTTCATGGCACTTCAGGAGGGGGTCTACCTGTGTACCAATTGCGACCGGTGCACAGTTGTCTGTCCATCCGGCATCAGACTGAAGGAGCTGTGGGTCAGCGTGAGGGAGAAACTTATAGAGCAGGGGATTCCGGAGCCCCTGCTCCTGTCGCCCCTCTCCCTGGTCCGGGGTCTCAACCGGAACAGACTGACATCCCAGGATTATTCCCTGCCCCTCGGAATCGCCCGGGAGGCGGTGACCGGTCAATTCGGCTCACCGATCCATTCGAATGAAACCATCTCTTTCCCGGAAGCCGGAGGAAACGGCAAGGGTCTGAGTTTCCCTGACGATACATTCTCCTACTGTTTCGGATGTCATAACTGCACAACCGTTTGCCCCGTCGTGTGTAGTTATGAAAATCCCCAGGAAACCCTGGGACT
Organism: uncultured Desulfobacteraceae bacterium; assembly: GCA_964441135.1. GTDB lineage: Bacteria > Desulfobacterota > DSM-4660 > Desulfatiglandales > HGW-15 > CAYTUL01. Next base: position 15,282 of record CAYTUL010000009.1, read on the forward strand.
GTTGCCCCACCAGATCATGTGCTGTCTCGGTCTGGGTCTCGATGAAATGGCTCTCTCATCAAACATGCTGTGGGACTGCGTGACATGCTATCAGTGCCAGGAACACTGTCCCCAGCAGGTCGAGGTCGCCGATATCCTATATGATTTGAGAAATATGGCGATCGGGGAGGTGATTAAAAAAGCATGAGATACGCCCTGTTCATAGGCTGCCAAATACCCGCCCGGGTACCCCAATACGAAAAGGCCGCAAGGGCGGTATTACATAGGGTGGGCATAGAGTTGACGGATGTGCGGCAGTTCAACTGCTGCGGTTATCCGATGCGCAACGGGAGTCAGAAGGCCTTTCTCCTGTCTTCGGTCAGGAACCTCGCATTGGCCGAAAAGGCCGGTCTTGATATGTTAGTCCTATGCAAATGCTGTTACGGGAGTCTGAAAAAGGCGGAGAATCTTATGGGGGAGAGGGGAAACCTGCAAGATGAGATCAGGGATGTCCTCTCAAAGGAGCATCTTACGTATCATGGAGACACGAGGATCCATCATCTCCTGTCCGTACTCTACCATGAAACGGGCCTCAAGGCCCTGAAGGAAAGGGTGGAGAAGCCTTTCAGGGACCTTAAGATCGCCGCGCAATATGGATGTCACGCCCTGAGACCCAGCAGGATCACCCAGTTTGACGACCCGGTGGCTCCCAAGATTTTTGATGAGTTAATCGAGGTCACAGGAGCCGTCAGCGTCGACTATAACAGGAAATTGGAGTGCTGCGGGTCCCACGCCATGGGAATAAACGACGATCTATCCGTGATCCTGATGAAACAGAAACTGGATAACGGCAAGGAAGCGGGAGCCGATTTTTTTTGTACGGCGTGTCCCTACTGTCAGATCCAGTTCGATACCCTGCAGCAGCTTGTGATTTCGGGAAAGGGCAATGGAGAGGGCATAGGGTCCATACTCTATCCCCAGCTCCTGGGTATTTCCATGGGCATGGATGATGAATCTTTGGGCATCCGGGAAAACAGGATCGATATCCATACAATCTGGTCCTACCTGAGTGAGGATTAAAAAATGCCGAAGAAGAAAATCGGTTCGGTTTTGGTGGCAGGGGGCGGAATATCCGGAATGCAGGCGTCGTTGGACCTGGCGGATTCCGGCTATTACGTTTACCTCGTGGAAAGGTCCAGCTCAATCGGCGGGATGATGTCCCAGCTCGATAAGACCTTTCCCACCAACGACTGCGCCATGTGAATCATTTCGCCGAAACTGGTCGAGGTCGGCCGGCATATCAATATCGAACTCCTGACATTATCGGAGGTTACCGGTATTTCAGGGAAGGAAGGTGATTTTGAGGTCAGCGTAACCCAGTATCCGCGTTACGTGGATATGGAAAAATGCATTGCCTGCGGCCTGTGCGCCGAGAAGTGTCCTAAAAAGGTGACGAGCGAGTATGACATGGGGCTCGTCAAGAGAAAGGCGGCCTATGTAAGTTATGAACAGGCGGTCCCCCTGAAATACGCCATTGATCCGGACGAGTGCATCTACCTGACGAAGGGCAAATGCCGGGCCTGTGAAAAATTCTGCCCGACCGGGGCCGTCAATTTCCAGGATAAGAAAAAAGAACGGAAGCTTCAGGTGGGTTCCGTCGTTCTCGCGATCGGCGGAAAGACCTTTGACCCGGCCGTCTATGACACCTATGGGTACACAAAATCCCCGGATATCGTGACCAGCCTGGAGTTTGAAAGGATTCTTTCCGCGTCGGGGCCCTCCGGCGGCCATCTGCTGAGGCCATCGGACAAACGGGAGCCAGGGAAAATTGCCTGGCTCCAGTGCGTGGGATCCAGGGATTCCCATCTAAACGCGAGGGGATATTGCTCCTCGGTCTGCTGCACATATGCCATAAAGGAAGCCATTTTAGCCAAGGAACACGTCAAGGGGCTGGACGCGGCCATTTTCTACATCGATATACGCGTACAGGGAAAGGGTTTTGAGAGGTTTTTCCGGCACGCCCTCGACGATCTCGGCGTTCGATTTATCAAATCCAAGATCACAAACATCCTCCACGATAGAAAAACAGGCGGGCATCTTATCCGCTACGTGGATACCGCGGGCCGGCTGGTCCAGGAAGATTTCGATATGGTTGTCCTTTCCGTCGGCCTGGAACCCACGGAGATCAGCACGGAATTGGCAAAAAAATTAGACATAGAGCTGGATCACTATAACTATGTATCGACGAGCAGCTTTGAACCCGTGCATACCTCCAGGCCGGGCATCTTTGTATGCGGGGCATTTCAAACCCCGAAGGATATACCCCTTTCCGTGATCGGTTCGAGCGCCGCCGCCGGAGTCGCCGGGAGCAGGTTGTCGGAGTCCAGGTGGTCCTTGACGAGGACCCGGCACCTCCGGGAGGAAAAGGACGTCCGCGGCGAGACCCCGCGTATCGGCGTCTTTGTGTGCTGTTGCGGTACGAACATAGCCGCTGTTGTGGATGTGCCGGCCGTTGTGGAGTTCGCCCGGAGACTCCCGGGGGTCGTCCATACGGAGCAAAACATGTTCAGTTGCTCCCAGGACTCCCAGGAAAAGATCGCCCGGACCATTGAAGAGCATCACCTGAACAGGGTAGTTGTAGCGGCCTGTACACCCAAGACCCATGAACCTCTTTTTCAGGAGACCTTAATAAACGCCGGTATTAATAAATATCTCTTCGAGATGGCAAATATACGCAACCAGTGCTCCTGGGTTCACAAGGATGATCCTGAACTTGCCACGGAAAAGGCCAAGGATCTTGTCAGAATGGCTGTAGCCAAGGTCGGTCTGATGGAGCCGCTCCCGGAACCGACCCTTGAGATGAACCAGAATGCCCTGGTCATCGGGGGCGGCATCGCCGGAATGAGTGCCGCGAAAAATCTGGCCGAACAGGGGCATCATACCTTACTCATAGAAAAGGGAGAAGTACTCGGCGGACAGGCCCGTTTCGTGGATGAAGACTGGAGGGGCGAAAAGGTACATGAATATCTAAATCATCTGATCGAGGAAGTGAAGTCCAATGAAAGGATCGAGGTCCTTCTCAATTCGCAAATAACAAAGGTGGAAGGTTTTGTCGGGAATTTCAGGACCTCCCTTGAATTCGAGAAGGGACTAAAGGAGTTAGAGCACGGCATTACGATCATTGCCTCAGGGGCCTCGGAGCTCAAACCGGATATGCATCTATACGGGAGGGACCGGCGTGTTATGACGAACCTTGAATTGATGCAGCGGTTTATTAAGGGGGACCCGGCATTGAAGGATCTGAAGAGCGCAGTTTTCATCCTGTGCGTGGGGTCTCGCATACCGGAAAGGCCTTACTGTTCGAAAATATGCTGTACCAATTCCATCAAGAGCGCCCTGAAACTCAAAGACATAAACCCGGAGATGAACCTGTATATCGTCTACCAGCATATTCGAGCCTACGGGCTGAGGGAAGACCTTTACAGGGAGGCAAGATCAAAGGGGATTGTTTTTATCCGTTACGATGTGAACAAGAAGTTGTCCGTCAACAACTCCACCGGCGCTCTTGATGTTCAATTCACGGATTTTGCTCTCAGGCGAAGAATGCGCATAAAAACGGATCTCCTGCTTTTGGCCACCGCCATCGTGACAGAAAAAGACAATCCCTTGAGCAGGTTCTATAAAGTGCCCCAGAATGACGACGGATTCTTTATGGAGGCCCATGTCAAGCTCCGGCCTGTTGACAGTGCAACCGACGGGGTGTTCCTGTGCGGGCTCGCCCACTATCCGAAGACCATCGCCGACTCCATTACCCAGGCCCAGGCCGCGGCGGCGAGGGCCGTAACTCTCCTGTCGGCGAAGACCATAGCGGTGAGTGGAACAGTGGCCATGGTGAACCCGGATTTTTGCAGCAGTTGCGGAATCTGCGTATCGGTATGTCCCTATTCTGCGCCCCGGTTCGATGAGAAAACAGGCAGGGCCCAGATCGAGCCCACCCTATGCAAGGGTTGCGGACTCTGTGTGGCTTCATGCCGGTCCGGGGCCATCTGGCTCAGGGGTTTTGAGACCTCCCAGATCATGTCCATGATTAACCAAGCTTAACCTTCCCCGGGAAGCATTTCCTCCGGAATTTCCATGTGCTCTGAGATGTACTCCTTAAAGTGTATGGCCTTGAGATCGAGTTCGTATTCCTTAATAAAATCCCTTATCTGATCTATACAGTTGTGACAGGGCACGAAAATAATCTTGGCCCCCGTTTCCCTTATCTGTTCGGCCTTTACTTTTCCGCTTTTCAGCCGCTGTTTTTTCATCTCACCGCCGATGGGCATTGCGCCGCCGCCGCCCCCGCAGCAGTAATTATAGTTCCCCTGGTATTTCATGGGACGGAAGTCCTCGGAAAGGAATTCGGCGAGGCGCCTGTTTTTTTCGGCCAAGCCCCCGTTTCGGACCAGGTTGCAGGGGTCCTGGAGGGTGGTGGGCACCTTTATTTTCTCTTTCAGCCTTATTCGACCGTCCCGGATGTAATCATGAAAGAGCTCAACGGAGTGAACCACCTCCTGTTTCGGGACATAGCCGAGCCAGGCCGGCGCTTCAAATTTAAGGGAACGATAGGCGTGTCCGCATTCGGTCACGGCGACCTGCCTCACTTCCAGTTCTTCAGCCCGCCTGAAGGTGTTTTCAACGAGCATCCTGGCCGTATCCGCGTCATTACAGAACATGGCCAGGTTGGTGGAATCCCATCCGCTTCCCCCCGGAACCGTCCAGTCCTCGCCGGCCACATGAAATATCCGGGCCACCTCCATTATATCCTGGGGATAGAACATGGGCTCCCTGGCGTTGACCGTG
>CAYTUL010000010.1:0-13766 GCA_964441135.1 uncultured Desulfobacteraceae bacterium
GAACGACACCGTTCCGCAATGTGATCGTCATCCGTTAAGACCATACCACCTTCACCCGTTGTAATTAATTTATTGGGATAGAAACTAAATGTACTAACATCTCCAAAGGATCCGCATGATTTTCCTTTATACGTGAGACCATGAGCTTCGGCTGCATCCTCAATGATCTTTAAGCCATGCTTACTTGCCAGATCAAGAATCAAAGCCATGTCCACAGGCAATCCGTAGATATGTACCGCCATGATGGCTTTCGTTTTCCGGGTAATTTTCGCCTCAATTTGACTTACATCCATGTTCCAGTGTGCAGGATCACAGTCCACAAGGACAGGAACCGCGCCGGCCTTGATAACCGCGGCCGCACAGGATATGATAGTAAAAGTCGGCATGATCACTTCATCTCCCGGTCCCATATTCAAAGCGGCAATGGCAACATCGAGGGCTGCTGAGCCATTGCAAACAGCGATACCATGTTTTTTTCCTGCGCAAGCCGCGAATCCATCTTCGAACTTTTTGACAAACGGGCCTTCAGAAGAAATCCAGCCCGTTTCAATACATGCATTCAGGTATTTTCTTTCATTACCGTCCAATAATGGTTCATTCACTGGAATCATTGGATTCATTCTCAGTCTTCGATATCATTATCTGATCATTGGAGATGCCATCAAAACGAGTTTTATCCTCATCCCCTGTATACGGTCCCTGTTTTACCTCAATTATTTCAACCTCTTCAAGGGCTTCAAATCCATGGCCGCCTGTAGCCAAAAGAATAACATCCCCGGCCCGAATGACATGACTTTCAATGTATTTCTGCTTATCGTCATAGAAATCAACGCGCAATTTTCCCTTTTTTAAAATAAGAACTTCCTGTGTATAATGTACTTCACGAGGTATGGGATTGTGTACATGCGGTTCAATCCGGTAATACTTCGGCCGTTTCATATAGGCAAGCTGTTGGGAAAATGTTTCCGGGGTGAAAAATTGAATACCGGATTGAGAAAAATCTCTCGGAATGATAATCCCTAAAATCTTGTCATCATGAACGATTCGAACTATCATAGAACAACCTGTTTGACTCATATCATTCCTTTATGTCTGAGAATGAATGAGCAACCGATACGTATCCCATTTTATTTCAACCAATCCTTTTTTACTACCAATTGTCGAAGTTTTATATCACGAAACAGACGACGAACATATCGTAAACGAGCCATATTATAAGAAAGTTCCATTCGAATACTAAAGATAGGAAACCACTTTTTTTTCTGAATCATGCGTAAAAAAGTCATGACCACTGACCGAATGAAGAGTTCGAGGAATATTCGTATATACCGGAGAGAAAGCCCAACCGATCCGGGGATCCCACCATCATGAAACCGGGCATATTCAGTACCGGCTCCCTCGTTGGCCATCCTTAGATAGAAATATCTTTTTCTCATCCTGGAATGGGGTATATGATGATAAACTACGGCGCCAGGTACATAACCCACCAACATACCTTCATGCCATATTTTTCGGTTTAGACCCGATTCTCCGTCACCTAACCAGGTGTTTCCAAATATCTCCGGGTTAAAACCACCAAGCTTTAGAAGCACGTGCCGTCGAATTGCCATATTGACCCCAAAGAAATAGCCTTTTTTATCAAGCCTGAAACCTCCATACGGTTCCATAAGGCTCAGTATGGGGAAACATTTACCATCACCCATATAATCCAAGAGCCATTGGGGTGGTGGAGATTCCCAGATGGCGCGTACCGGCCCTCCAGCAGCCACCATGTTAGGGTTAGCCTGGAATGCTCCTATATATGCTTCCATCAATTTTGGATCAAAGGTAGCATCATCATCCGTAAATACTAACAATTTACCGCTGGATGCAAGAGCACCTGTGTGGCGTGCGTTGTGTAACCCTAACCGAGGTTCTGGAATATATTTAATAGGAGTTACACTCTTCTTGCTACATTCAACCGTCATTAATCGAATCTTTGAGTCAACTGCATTATCTACAACAATGATCTCAAAACAACTCAGTGTCTGGGCTTGAAGGCTCTTTAAGGCCTGCAGCAGACAATCCGGGCGCTGATATGTGGGAACAATAACAGAAGCTTTCACGTCTTGCCCTTATCCTATAGTACTGGTAGAATTAATTATTTTCATGATGCCACTACGACCTTGAAAACTCCCAAGAATAACCAACTTCTCGCATACACTTTTTTGCTATTATCCATATAAACAACTTCTGTATCCAAGACAGGTCATACTTCCATGCGGATTTCTCAGCTTTTCGTACAAATCCTTGAGGTTCTTCAAAGGCTGGAAGGGACATTTTTGCAAATTCCCCCCCCACCGGGATATTGGTTCCTAGACCTAACTTTGCGTTTTCAGGCTTGTTCTTTTCAACTGCATCTTTTATTTCATTTTCACTCCAATCTAAACACAAAAAATCTATAGCCCCTTTCACAACCTCTATTGTTGAACCATGGAGGTTTTCGTATCTCACTTCATAAAAAAGCTCTTTTGATAAGACCTGATCTTTAACAGATTGTCGAACCGCACTTACATGTTTTACCCACATTCGTGCAGCTAAAAAAGCATAACGAGGAGCCCAGTTTTTTCCCCATGATTTGGACGCCGCAAGTAAAGAGGCTACCACCGCTCGAGCATCTCTCAGCATGTGAATAACTTTTGCATCTGGAAGTAGCTCCGTGATTTCTGGGATGAAGAGGGCATGCGATGGTGTCTTTTCAAGAAAAATCTCCCCTTGTTTTAATTTACCTATCATCGGGTCAAAAAGTTTATGCATATACTCTTTTAATACTTGAATAAACTCAGTCTCTGTTAAGTAACAAGCAAGGCCAAGAGCGGGGCGCCCGTCTACGTAAGGTTTTGAATATTTCCTCCAATATCGAAGTTGGGGGCCAATATATCCATCGAAAATGTCTGATTCCTGACCAGTGTGTATTTTGGGATGGCAAGCCAAGAGTTTTTGAAGCCAAGTTGTTCCGCTTCTTGGGCAGCCCACAATAAAAACAAGATTATCTCCCCTTCTGCTATAAGGTGTCGTCTTTTTCATCTTTTTTTCAACACAAATCATTTCATTCCGTCTTATACACTATACTCCTGAGACCAGGTTTTCGAGAAATGTAAAGTATTAAATTCCACTTTTGACATATAAATAAATGGGTGGGCTATTTACTTTACTCAGAAGGCCACAAGATATAGGAATTATATCACATTATTCTCAAAATAATAATGAATTGGTATCACTTGTTTTTCATTTTTTTATGGAAAAATAGTGTTTAGTGATGTCAAGACATAAGCAGGGAATTTTATTCATTTTGATGTTATTTAAAGTGGTTATACTATTGCTCAAGACAATCGAACAACAACATTAATTAGAAGCTCAAGATATAGTAAGTACTTGAGTCGAGTGAATGGCCATTTAAATTCGTTTTTACGACTTTTTGCTTGTAACTCAATGAATTGACGGGTAGGTAAAAAGCCCAACAGTGATGAAAATACCCGTTTTTCTGATTATATAGGCCATTTCCTCCCGGTGGTTTTCCTGGAATATGGGCATACCCGGAATTTCAAGTCCATAACAATTTTTTTGTGACATTATAATTTATTCATTCGGTTAAGGCCTTTGAATAGATATTTTACCATATAGCAGTTTCTTTAATTATGTTCACTGTCTCTATGCAGCTCCGCTCTTTTAGTTACATCATGCATTAAATACAAATGAATGAATTGAAACAAGCCGAGTTTAATATTTTAGCAGGAATCATACCAAAAAAGTTTTATCCCTTTGAGTCGTCAACAAATCCCCTTATTTTAAGATCCACTTCAATGGTTCCGAGATAACACATTCCGGCTATGCCGAAAAAACTTCTAATTATCTTCTATATGTTTGCATTGGCATTGTTTAATTTTCGAACATATATACTATTCTATTCATAGAAACCAATATAATAAAATTAACATTTTATAATGCAGATAATGCCTTAAAATGGGATATTGATCCCGCGGTATGGCATGCCTTTTTGCCGTGAGATAGGTCTCATAGGCGGCTTTTTTATAATTGGCGCTATTTTTGGATTCAGACTGCCATCTGAAATGGGCTAAGAACTGGTTTATATAGAGGGGATCATATTTTTTGCCAATCCTCAGCCAATAGTCATAATCCATGGAATATTCGCAATGGATGTCTATGGGGCCTATTTCTCTGTATATTTCTTTCGTGAAAAAGGTGGCCGGTTGAGAAATGAAATCCTTAGAAAGAAGCCGTTTATAGGAATACCTTTTGCTTTCGAAAATCTTATACCGGGTAATCCCCTTCCGTATCTCCCGATCGTTTTCATCGATATTTCGACAATCCCCAAAACACCACGCAAACCCATGCTCCCTATATTTTTGTGCAACCGTTCGTAAGGCGTTCGGCTCATATGTATCGTCTGAATTCAGCCAGGCTAAAATCTCTCCGGAGGCCATGTGGAAGCCCTTGTTGATGGCATCCGATTGTCCTTGGTCTTTTTCTGAAACCCAGATAAGGCTTTCCTGGTATTTTTTTATAATGTCCAGGGAGTTGTCTGTCGAGGAGCCGTCAATAATAATATGTTCCAACTCAAAATCCCCTTTCTGGTTCAAAACACTCCGTATCGTACGTTCTATATACGCGCCCTGGTTAAAGGAAGGGGTGATGATGGATATTTTTACCATGGATATTTTCCTAAAGTCCGAATAGAGTTATTTTCGTTATTTGAAAACATGTTTGAGAAACCCGTAAAATGCCTTAAACATGTTCAAAGTATTTAACGGATTGGTCATGATTCTAAATAGATAATTCCCTATTATTCGCGGTCTTAAGTAAAATCTTTTCATGAAACGGCTTTGGTAGTGCAGAAGCTTTTCCCTGGAAATACTCTTTGGGGTGTAAACCACATCCAGCAGATTCATCTTTTCGAAATCCTTATCAATAGTCCCATATTTTTCAGCAATATCATACATTTCAGAGCCTGGGAATGGGGTCAATGTAAAAATACTCATATCGTTTAGGGGGATGCGTGTAGCAAATTCAATCGTTTGCTTCATCGTGGCTTCGGTCTCCAGCGGCAATCCGAATATGAAGTATCCCTTGCTCATTATCCCGGCTTCATGGGTTAAACGTACTGCCCTTTCAACCTGTTCTATGGTGATTCCTTTTTTCGCGAAATCGAGGATTTCCTGATTCCCCGATTCAATCCCGTAACTGATCTGCCAGCATCCGGACCGTTTCATGAGTTTTAATAGCTTGAGATCGGTGACGGAATTAACCCTGCCGCTACAGCACCATGAAATGGACCAGCCGGCTTTCAAAATCCCTTCGCAAATCTCCGCCACTCTCTCTTTTTTTATGAGAAACTGGTCATCCTCAAAAATGATCTCTCTCATTCCGAAATGATTCACCAGATAAGCTATCATTTCCAATATATACTCAGGGCTGTGGTATCTTATCCGACGGCTGAATACAGATGTATCACAAAAAATGCATCTGTTAGGGCAGCCTCGGGCAGATATAATATGTGTGGAAGGAAGCCTTTTATACTTGAAAAGCGCGGGGTGATACTGTGAAGGGAAACCATCTAAAAGATCCCAGGCTGGAAAAGGAAGGGTATCAAGATCCTTTATCGGGGATCGGGGAGGTGCAAACTGTATATTCCCGTTTTGTTGAGACACTACACCGGGTACATTCGAAGGCTTTTCACCCGAAGAAATCGCATTGATAAGATCAATTATCGTTCCTTCACCTTCCCCCATAACGCCATAATCAAAAACGGGATAATCATTCAGCGTTATTTCCGGTATTGCAGAAAAATGTGGGCCTCCGATTATTATTGGCACGTTAGGATAAATTTCTTTTAGCTTGGTAACCAGTTTCACCGTTTTGAAAATGGAAGGCGTAACGGCAGTTAGCCCTATGAGATCGGGTTTGAAACTCCTAGCCTCTTTTAAGGATTGCTTATATCCTAGACCCTGAGCGGAGGCATCTAAGATGCGAACACGGTGACCTTTCTCCCTCAAAACCGCACCCAGCATGAGTAGTCCCAGGTGAGGAAGGGTGGCCCCCACGGAGGCCAGCTTGCCATATCTTTCCTCGAGAAAATATGGCGCGTTTGCTAAGAATATGGAAGCCATTCTTGGCATTTCCTATTATTTAATGAATTTTGATGGCGCTTACTCAACATCTTTTATCTCTTCGATCTTATCTCTAAGGAGTGCGTTTTCCTGGACCAGATTTTTTACCTGATCCGTTAACCTGGATATCCGTACGGAAAATTGAACAGATAGAATCATAAGGAAAACAAGGGCTCCAAGAAACAGGGTACTGGTTGGAACAACTGCGCCAATAAGTCTGGAAACGGCTACAAGCAGTTGATATTTGATAACCAGAATAAATAAAAATACGCTTGTAAGGAGCCATAACCACGAATACTCTTCCCTTAATCTTCTACGCCTGACAAGATCGAGTATGAAGATAAAAATAAAAACACAAATCACTACCATGGCTATTTTTTGTCTTGGTAACAATGTCCTCTTCCTCCTACATGAATGGATTCCTGATACCTATGAACTCATGTTTGTTGGGCGGGTCTCTTCCTTATCAGCGTCATAAACAGGGAAAGAAACATCTTAAAAACATAATAAATCGGTTTCAGGCCGCTATGCATGGACCTCCCATTGTTTCTCTCATACATGATCATGGGAAATTCTTTGATGGTAAAACCCGCCCTATGAACCAGCACGATGACGTCCGCATCCGGATAATCACAGGGGAAAAAATCCTGGGTAAAAAAGGAGATAATCTCCCGATTGAATGCCTGATAACCGGACGTGGGATCCGTAATTTGAAATCCGATAATCTTTGTTGCCAAATAAGCGAAAAGATCTATGCCCGTTTTCCTGGCCACCCCTGTCCTGTTTTTAGACAGGGCGCTTTTTTCTTTTTCGAATTCTTTCAGAAACCTTGATCCCAAAACCAGGTCCGCTTTACCGGACATCACGAAATCTAATAATTCGGGGATATAGATCGGATCATGTTGTCCATCCCCATCCAACTGGACAAGGTAGTCATATCCTCTTTCATTTGCGTATTTATAACCGGTCTGTAAGGCTACACCATAGCCCATATTACATGAGTGCCTGATCACTTTTGCCCCGGATTCTCTCGCGTTTTGTGCTGTCCGGTCTGTTGAACCATCATCAATAACGAGAACATCCATCTTTTTATTCAATTCTTTGACTTTTGTTATGATCTGCCCGATTTTTCCCTCTTCATTACGAGCCGGTATGAGAACCAATATCTTCTGGGGATCTTTTTTTTCCATATCCAGAGATCACGAATAATGACTTACGTTCATAAACATCGGCAAGTGCTTCGCTTTACCTTAGTATTTTAAATCATTAAACTTCGTTTATTTCAAATACCACCCCCCTAGTGGCCGCGGCTTTTTTTGTCCGTTTAAAGTGAATGGTGGCATTCTATTTCTTATAGGCAGGTGATAGCTCTTTTATCATAGGATAACGCTTAATATTAAGTGTCTTTAGGTCCGCATTTTCGATTTCTGCGGTCGCGGCCAGGATGGCGTCTTCAAGACTAACTCCGTGTGACTTGCCGTAATCCCGTTTGTACAGTCCCCCGACCTTGGCGATTTCGGCACTTAAGGGGATAACCGGAAATAAAGAGATAAAGCTATCGATTGTGGCTTGCTCAGCGTCACCTTTAATTCCAGCATGCAATTCCGCAACGACGATGGATGGTAATATGATCCGGGAAGAGTTCGCGTTGACAAGGGTGACCGCCTGGCTATAACCTCGAAAGAAATCAACAAGAATATCTGTATCCAGAAGAATAGTCCTTTTCATGATCCGTCCCTATCCCATTCAGTACGTATCGTTCTGAAATCAGGAAGATCTTCACGGTCTTTCCAAATTCCCGCAGCCTCGCGTAAGACAGCCTTTCGCCTATTATGACCTTCTTCATCAATGAAGCGATCAACGGCCTCTCGAATGAGCTCACTCTGCTTTTTCCCAACGGTCTTGGCAATAGCCGCCAATTCGTTGCGCTGGTGATCTGTCAGGTATATCTGCGTCCGTACCATGTTGTACCTCCAATAATGTATACATATATATTATACACCACAAACTTCTCTCGTCAAGTCCAACGTTGGCTTATTGAGGTATTGGTTTCTATTTCATCCCATGAAAAAAAATCCCGATTCATGGGACCTGCAGTAATCCATACCCTATATTCAGTTCTCTTATGATAGGGAATTCTTTCGGAAACGGCTTTATCCTCTGGACGCTAATTTTCAAAACTTGCTATAGATGAGCTGTACTGTTATCATTTTTTATCAGATTGCTTAATCTATTTTAGGATTTTTTGTGTTGAATGCGCCCGGCCTTGGCATAAATCCTTACTGAAAGGCAGGGAGACATTTGTTTAAAGAATCATTATAAAAGACAGGGGGAACATTGTGAAACAACTCGCTGAAAATCAGAGAAGGATGATGAGGGCCTGCTTTTTGATGTTTATCTTTTTTACCTTCCTTGTCCCCCAGAGGGGCGTTTCCGGGGAACTTGAAAAGGGTACCCTCCTTGACCGGGCCCTGGCGTCAATAGCAGCTAAACGGTCTGATCTGGCCATACGGTCTGATCTATCCGACAACCCTTTTGCGTTCAATCGTTTTTACCGGTGGATGGAAAAACCCGACATGGCCCCGGTCGAGGCCCAACAAGATATAAAGGATTTATTCAACACAGCGGATGACCCGGAAGCCTGGCTTAAATCTCTGGCCGGCATCAGCGATATCGCCATTTCCGAGACACTCCCCATAAAAAATTATGAACACGAAATTCCTTTTCCTCTATTGCCTGTTCCCCTGAGAAAGGCCATTCAAACTATCCTGGATGCCATGTACACGGCAAACCAGGAGGTTGACGTATTAAAGAACAGTATATCCCCGGAGAAAAGGCTCCTCATTGATACGTTTCTGAATCCGGGAGAATGTCTATATAAAGAAACCATAGAAGAACCGGAAAAATCCGATAGGTATAAGGAGGTCAAGGAGGCTTTGAAAGCCGCATCCACTGTGGATAAAACAAGAATTGCCATGTCGGCAGTAACCCTCCTCAGGGCCCTTGCCAAAGCAAAGTCACTCTTAACGGAAACGGTTCAATGGAACGAAGAGGTCACTTCCTTCTCCTTTAAGACGGATCTGGGTATGGTCTCCATTGGCGGAACAGGGCCGGATCGGCATAGTGGGGGTTCTGCATTGATCATCGATCTGGGAGGAGATGACCTTTATGAGGGGAGGGTTGCGTCGGGGAATGATGGAAAAAGCGGTATTGTCCTTGATCTTGCCGGGAATGATGTCTATCTGGGCGGTGACTGTACCCAGGGGTCAGGTAACTGGGGTATAGGTATTCTCATTGACCTCAAAGGAGACGACCTTTATAGGGCGGGCAATTATGCTCAGGGGGTGGGCTTTTTCGGAGTCGGACTCCTCATAGACGGAGGAGGCAGGGATCAATATTTGGGCGGTAGGTACGTCCAGGCGGCATCTTCCTGGGGTTGGGGAGGCCTGTTGGACCTTGGAGATGAGGATATCTATCAATGCGAGCGATCGGGCCAGGCCTACGCCGGTGTTTCGGGCGGATCCTGTCTGTTGGACCTTGGAGGGGATGACAAATATATCTCTGGTATTGGGGCACCGGATCCGAGAGAACCGGACATGAATCAGAGTTTTGCCCAGGGATTTTCCTTCGGTATGCGGGATATGGCTGCAGGCGGGTACGCTATTCTTGCAGATAAATCAGGAAACGACCTGTATCAGTGCCAGTATTTCGGGCAAGGGGCGTCCTACTGGATGGGCATTGGACTGCTCTACGATGGGAGGGGCAAGGACACGTACATTGCCCACCGCTATGCCCAGGGCGCGGGAATCCATTTTTCCCTGGGACTCCTATTGGACAGTTCCGGAGATGACCGGACCGTCTCCTGGGGTGTATCCCAGGGTTGCGGGCATGATTACGGTATCGGCCTGTTTATAAATGAAAGTGGTAACGACACCTATTCTTCGGATTGGCTATCCATGGGCGCTTCTGAGGCCAACGGTGTAGGGGTCTTCATTGATAATAACGGAGATGACGGATATATAACACGATCGGGATTGGCCGTGGGCAAGCTCATACCATCCCGGAGGGCCGGAGGAATCGGGCTTTTTTTGGATGCCGGAGGCCAAGACGGGTACGCCGGCCGTGGTGGTGACAATCAATCGTGGGGTTCGAACCGGTGGTCGGTGGGTATGGACTGTGAAGAGAAGGGGATCAGTGGTCTGAACATACAGACCTCCATGGCCCAGCTCCCAATGAGCAGGGCCCTGAAAGAGACCATGGCGGAGGAAAAGAGACGCCTTAGGGAGAACCTTACCCGTTCGGAAAGGATGACTCTCCACGACAAGGTGGAGATATTGCTCCCCATCGCAACACATTGGGGTTTCGAAAATACCATCCCTGGCGAAGCCCAGGAAAGGATTCTCTCCCTGGACCCGAAGGAGTCCTTGCCCATTATGGCCGCCCTTCTCGACACACCGGATCTTATGACCCTCATTTTTCTGGAAAAGGTATTCACAATCTACGCGTTCCATGCCCGGCAGATTTTGAAAGGGAAGTTATCGGATCCTGATCCCCTTATTCAATCGCGGACCCTCTATTATCTGGGAAACCTGAAGGACAGCAGGGACCTGAAGGATTTTTTCGGTATACTGACCCATCCTTCCTGGAAAGTCAGGGCGATCGCCATAAGAGCCATTGGGGAGATCCTTAACCGAGAACGACTTGACATCCTGATTCCAATGAAAAAGGCTTTGGATGACGCTGCCGGGGAACACCCCGTCCCTGTCCTTGAAAGCTTCCTTATTAACCAGGAGCATGTAAATCAACTTCTCTCCGTTCTGGTGCGGGCTTTCCCCATGGATTATGAAACCTATAAAAAATATAAAGAAAAAACAGGAGAAGGGGAAAAGAGTAAACGGTTGGATTCTTTTGTACATTTGGTTTCCGATCACCTTAATGAAACACATGCTCTGTTAAAGATATGGATCCATGACATAAACAGATCATGGGAACAATCCGAAAGGCTGATGGAATTTCTTCATGATCCGGACCCTGCTGTGAAAAGGGCGGCGGCATATGCCCTGGGACAGATGGCTTATTTGCCCGCAATTCCGGAGCTATTGGACCTCCTCAAGGACAACAACTTATGGGTTCGGGACGCAGCGGCCCTTTCTCTTGCCCTGTTCGGCGAGAAGGCCCTTTCCCCTATTGTGTGGCAAATGGGAAACGAGCCCACCTCCTTTAAGATAATTGCCCTGGATATCATCGCCGGGATAAAAGGGACATGGGCTAAGGAAATTCTTATGGAATACATTCAAAACCCTGATGAGAATATTCAGCGGGCGGCAAAACAGGCCCTTGAAAAACATGAAAGACAATCATAGATTTTATACAATATATAGTATTTTCTCTTGACCAAAACCACGACTTGTTGTATAAAATGCCATATTTTAAAAATCCTTCCTACTATAGGGTAATCCAATGGTAAAAGATATGGAATTTTTGGATAGAAGGAAGTTTATGGTCAGATTTTTCACTCTTCTTTCGGGCAGTTTTTTCGGCCTAAACAGCCTTTCAAAGGCTTTCGCCAAAGAAAAATCGTTCACGCAACCAAAAATAGCACTGATCATCGATGATATCGGCTTCAGCCGATCCCGTTTGCGATCCTTTTTAGAACTCGGGACCCCTCTGACCTTTGCCGTTCTTCCAAGACTTGCCCAGTCCGGTATCTTATCCGAGGAGATTCATGACCATGGCCATGAAATCATGCTGCACCAGCCAATGGAGCCTTTTGACTCAAGTATCGATCCGGGACCCGGCGCCCTGTATGTGGGAGATAAAAGCGACAGGATTGCTAAAGTTATCGATGAAAATATCTCAGAAGTCCCTTTTGCTTTAGGTATTAATAATCATATGGGCTCAAAGTTTACATCCTGTAAAAACGAAATGACTGAGGCTCTCAAAGTTATAAAAACAAATGAGTTGTTTTTTATTGACAGCCTCACCACAAGCCATTCAACGGGCTACAAGACCGCAAGAAAATTGAACATGACCGCTGCCCGCAGAAATGTCTTTCTAGACAATGATCCAGAGGAACCGGCCATTCTCTTCCAGCTTCATAAGCTTCAAACACGGGCACTCGTATCGGGATCTGCCATCGGGATCGGGCACCCCTATCCACAAACGGCTAAGGCCATAGCACATTTTCAAACGCATCTGAAAGAATCGGGTGTCTCCTTAACGCATATTTCAAATCTGATGCCTTGAGTCTGAATACTAATCAGACAGGATTTACAGGATCTACTGGATTTATTAAAATCAAAAAACCATCTCTCACAGAAAAAAATTCTTCACAATACGTTGAAGATTATTTAAGTAGTGTCCATCTAGAGATGCCCCATTTCTGGATGAAACTTTCAGCAGTCAGCCAAGTCTTTGTTTTTAAGGTCTTTTGCTGATAGCTGAATGCTGATAGCTGATAGCGCGAATCAAAAAACGTTCGTTTATGGATGAGTACTAAGTGATCTTTTAAACCTGAATATATTCGTTGATGTTTCTTTTTAAAAACTTTGCGTTCTCCGCGGGCTCTGCGAGATAATATGTTTTATCATGTTTATCCTGTCTAAAAATATTTTATGTCTTTTGTGTGAGATTACGAATTATACCTTATAATCGGGCAGGGGAAGAGATCGCAACCTTTCCATCTCTTCTCCACAAGTTAGATCGTAGCTGATTGGCGTTATGGTTATATGATTTTTTTTAAGGGCATTCGCATCGGCGTCAACAATCTCTTTTTCCACAGGTGTTTCCCCTGAAAGCCAGTAATATACGTTTCCGTGGGGATCAATTCGACGTTCAAACCTTTCCCTGAATCGGCCGATACCCTGCCTTGTGATGGAGACGCCCTTCACCTTAACAGACGGGACAGCCGGAATATTTACGTTCAATGCTGTGCCTCTTTTTAAACCATTTTCTGTTATAAATCGTATGATTTCACGGCTAAAACGCGCAGCAAATGTAAAATCAGGGTCATTGTAAGTGTCTAAAGATAGGGCAGCGGATTGTATCCCTAAAAAAGCCCCCTCAGTCGCTGCCGAAACCGTGCCCGAATAGAGTACATTAACGCCGACATTGGCTCCCAGGTTAATTCCGGATAAAATAATATCAGGCCGGACTTTAAGTAGTTCCTGAACGGCTATCTTTACGCAATCTGCCGGGGTCCCTGTAACACCGTAGCCGAAGAAAGACCCGTTTTTATTGACTTCCTGGACCCTCAAAGGAGACGACAGTGTAATAGCATGGCCCACGGCGCTCATTTCTGACACCGGAGCAACGACGAAAAGCTCAAAATCATCGGTGAGTGCTTTATACAGGGCCATCAATCCCGCGGCGTGAATTCCGTCATCATTGGTCAAAAGGATTTTCAATATCAACCTCCCCTATACTGAGCGAGTCATATTCAACTTTTAGCCTTCCCATTGAACATTGAGCCTCCAGCCTCCAGCCTTCAATTCATATACCTTTTATACCGCCCTGTCCATGCCATAATAAGACGAAAAAACGTGATATCCCGTTCATGATATAGATGATTACCTTTTCATTGCCTATTTTTCTAAAGTT
>CAYTUL010000010.1:13776-19706 GCA_964441135.1 uncultured Desulfobacteraceae bacterium
GTATATTTAGTTTGTTGTTTTAAATATTTTCCAAACATACGGCGACAATTTGAAAAACGACGGAAATAAAAACATATACCTCCGCGAACTGCACACCATTCTCAAGTTTAGTGCCCTGATCAATTCATCCTTAAAAATCGAGAGTGTCCTCAATAATGCCATGCAATGGGCCGAAGAATTCATCAACGCCGAGGCAAGTTCGATTTATGAACTGGATGAGGAAAAAGACGAATTATTCATCAGAATTGCACGAGGAGAAAAAAAGGATCCCATAAAAAAAATTAGGCTTAAAAAAGGAGAGGGTATTGCCGGCTGGGTCGTAGAAACAGGACAACCCATGGTAGTTCATGATGTGCGCAAGGAAAAAAGATTCGACGGTAAATTTGACAGGATAACCGGGTTCTCTACGAGGTCAATGATCTGTGTACCCCTAACCCTGAGAGATAGATCCATAGGTGCCATTCAGGTCCTTAATAAAAAACCGCCTGAGCCCTTCAACAAGGCCGATATGGAGATCTTAACAAGCATGTCCCAGCAGATAGCCGTTGCTATGGATAACGCTAAGCTATATCAGCGGCTTGAGGAGAAATTCGAGTTGACATCCCAAGAACTCAAGACGGCCCAGGAGAAATTGATCAGGTCTGAACGTCTGGCTGCAATGGGACATCTTGTTAATGGTGTGGCTCACGAGATAAGAAATCCGGTTATGATCATCGGCGGTTTTACTCGAAGGATCAAAGTGCTTTCCAATGATAATATAGGTCTGCAGAAGTATACCGACATCATTCTGAATGAGACCGCCCGTTTGGAAAGGCTGGTTCGTAAGGTTCACGAATTTGCTGAAGTACAATCAGCCTCCCTAATCCCTGGTGAATTGGAACCGGTCATTGAAGAGGTCTTAAGCAGATATAAATCGCTTTCGGAAAAGCAGAATGTGGAAGTAGTTGCATCTATTGAGAATAATCTTCCGGTGATTAAAATGGACGCGCCTCAGATGATAGTCGCCCTGTCTAACATATTTGAAAACGCTATGGAATCCATACGTGATAGTGGGAAGATCGTCTTAAATGTCAATCGAGAAGGTGACAATTATATACGAATGATAATAAGGGATTCCGGTTCCGGCATCGATCAAGAAGATTTAGATTCCATCTATGATCCTTTTAAAACCTCCAAGACAAGCGGTGCAGGTCTTGGATTGACAATGGTACACCAAATCATTATGAATCATCATGGTGAAATTAGAATCACCAGCAAAAAAACAGAGGGTACAACCGTGACTATCCGGCTGCCAGTGAGCCCGAAAAGTATTTAAGGAGACTGAAAGCATGAAAAAAGATAAGAGGCGCACCCGGTGGATTCTGATTTTCCTATTGATTATTGCGGTGGCGATCCTTGCTGGTTATTACTTTCGTAGGGATAAAACACCTGAAAAAACAGCCACACCGGTACCTAAAAAAAAGGCGCCCCTCAAAATAACAGAAGTTCCATTGGAGGACGAAGTTCCAAAGGTTAAGGAAGAGATCCATTTAGGAGGAGATATTAATAAAAAAGAAGAAGGTGAGAGTGAAAAGATAATAAAGCCTGTTCAGGAAGATCCATGTAAGGTAATCGAGGATCAAGTACAGGATTTTTTTAAATATCTGAACGGGAGGAGTTACATCCAGGACCTGGAAGAGGGTATGGATACTTATAATAGATTCAAGGTGGTGATTGAGAAATTATCCTCTCAACCACCCATACCTGCAGGGGAAGGCCTTGATATGGAGTATATGATAAGGAATATCTTCTTTTTTTGCCGTGTATTAGGCCGAAAAGATATAAGACTTATAAAAGCGATATTAAGAAATGAAGCGGATACCCTTGAGATGAATCTTGAAGTGTTTTACGAGTGGCTTATGTTGGGGGATCGTTGTCCTGATAAGGAGGGAATAAGGCCTTCTTCCGACCTCACCTATCTTTACGCCGGCTTTTTATTAAATACGATAGGTGGTAGATCTTATCTATTGAGGAGGTCTATCAGGACAAGACTTTTAATAAGCTACTACTGCGTTTTGATCCTATATGAAGCGGATAAAAAGGGGAAAAACCGCTATGGAATAGATGTATACTCGAAAATAGATAACTTGATTGAGGAAATAGGCCTGTTTACCGACCTCAGATATCAAGACAGCTATATCGACCAGTTACGTAAAATACAAGAGTACTACCTGGAAAGAAGATAGATCGTGTCTATGAAATCGTCTATTTCTTTTTCTCTTCTTTCTTGGCTATGACAAGATCTTTTTCCTCAGGTGCAACTCCTGGTGCCCCTTTGGGTGTATCTACTGCAACCAATTTTACCTTTCCGCTTTGATCTTTTCGAATTACAAGCCGAGTAGGAACATCCTTATTGAAAAATCCCTTATTCATTATTGAGTTAGCACCTATTTTCTCTGCGGTGATATCAGCAAGATGGATTGGTTCATCACCAATCTCGTCTGAAGAGATCCGTAAAACATTGTTGGCAAACTCCACTCTAACAGGCAAACCGATACTCTTAGAAAATTTGTTAAACTTTTGGATGTCTCTTTGGGTGATTCCCTTAAACGAGAGTGTAGGACTGATTCCATCCCGTGTCCTGAACTTTAACCATCCTGACCCCGGTCCAAAGGCAACGAGTTCAAGATTTTCATCGTAGTACTTTGAGACACTTCCATCAATCTTCAGCTTTTCAACCCGGCTTGCAGGCTCTTCATATCCTTCCGGAAGACCTAACATACCGCTTTGACTTTGCTCTCCCGATTGTTTGATCAATAAAGTCCCGCCCATGATTAAAAAAAGACCTATAAGAGAGACTATTATAAATTTCTTATGCATCGCGATACCTCCTCGTTTTTTCATTTTTCAGATCATATTGTGCCCTATTCAGGAGACGTGAAGATGTAGCATCTTCTTTTCATATTTATATTTCGGCATTTCGTAAAAAAACTTGAGTTTTTTCTATTTAGTATTTAGCCGGAGATGTCTTTTTTTATGTTCATAATATCCACCATCTACATTCTGTGACGCTAAAAACGGGATGAATAAACGATTTTGATAATCAACGAGTATATTTAGCTGAAAAATTAGTAACTTCTCAATAATTTCGGGCATGTTGAAATTAGGCAACAGTTTAGAAAATTCCTGGATTCCTGCTTTCGCAGGAATGACAATATGCTTACGTTAACGTCATTCCGGTCCCGTATCAAGTGCGGGATAAACTCCGGCCGGTCGAAGATGCCGATTAATCGGCGAATCCAGCTTTATTTTGCCGGACTTATTTAGAAGTCACAAAAATCAAGCTGGAAATCATAGATAGTGGGAATAGTAGGAACTTATTAATATTCAGGGATCCTTAAATAGAGTGGGAAGTATATGACTGATAAGCATTAATTGATTGAACGGACCGGCAAAACAAAGGCCCGTTTGTTGATACTCTGATGGCCTATTTTACCATAGTATAGCATTATGGTATATACGCGTGCGGATCTCTCTACCGGGACCCTCTGGTTATACCTATACTCGGTCTTGGACCAATAGGGCATATGGACAATAACATTTTCAAAAGGATTGGGCTCTATAAGGGCAGGAAATTCATTCTTTTTATCCAAAAGGCTTTTCCATTCACTGATTGTCGGAAGTCTCCAGTTAGTATAACCGCCTACTTTGAAATCTTTACACTTTTTAATCGCATCTTGCCATTTAAGTGCTGAAAAAAAATCGATTCTCCATCCATTTTTTATCCACATAAGATTTGTTTTTCTATCTGTAATAGTTCCATCTCCATTATCCACGAATCGCTCTTGAGTCGTTACCGGAATAGTATTATTATCCTCATTTTTCTCCTCGGGTATAACTGCATCAAGTGGTTCACGAGCCTGAAACATTTGATCCTCTTCGGTGAAGTCATGGATTCCAAAATAACTAACCGATCCTTCTTCCTTTAATGTCTTCCAGAATTCGATGGCCTTTTCCCGGTCTTTATACTTGCCCATGTAAACCCTGTAATATTCACCTTTTCCCGGTACATGAACCTTCTTCCAAAAGACCATATTTCCAGATTTTTTAAGGGAATTGATAAATTCATTGGCATTCTTTAACTCTTTAAATGATTTCAGGTGAATACTATAATAATTTTGTTTTGTACTGTTAGCGGAATCAACTCCTATCCATAATGTTGAAAATATTATTAAGAATACACAATTACATAATATGAATATCGAAGCGCGGAGTATTGCGGGTTTTTCTTTCTTGTCTGTTCTTTTCTTTTTCATTTTCATTATTTATTTACACAGGATCTTGATCCGGGATTCACCATCACCAGAAATTCATGTCATCCGTTAGACATTCACCATTTTTGAGGCTTTTATACATCCTTTATAAACCCTTTATACATTATGTTGAAGAAAATGTCAAATAATATACAATATGTAGTATAATATTGAAAAGATTTTTCGACATGATTTACAGGATTAACGGGATTTAAAAATCAGTAAAGCGATATGGGATGTGAGATCTGGGCTTGAGTGATCTGAGATGTGTGATAGGGGATGTGGTATAAAATCTCACATCTCACATCACCGATCGCATATCGCATATCCCACATCCCAAATGATTACAACAAATTGTACAAATTCCGAGACGTAGATTTGGGAAAGAGAGAAGCAGGACCCTATTCAGGGTTATATGGAGAGGAGTTTATGGATTTTAACAGAGTTTAATATCAAAGTGAATCGCGATCGGTGAATCATCCGTCACTTCGCGTCCAAGACCTATGATACCATTACCGAGTAATGCAGCTTCATCCCGCCGAAGGGTTATACTTTTCTTGCCCTGAATGAGGGCATATGTGCCGTTTGTACTCTGATCAATTAAAATAAATTTACCGCGTCGATATTCGATCCGGGCGTGGGATCGAGAAACACGGCCATCATTAACGACTACATCATTGTGGCTTTGCCTTCCAAGATGGATAATCGGATGGTTTTGATCAACTTCAATCGTATGACCTTGAAATTTTAGCTCCATGCGGGATTCAATTTTCCGGGCATCCAATGAGTCGTCAACCATCACAGTTGCGTCCTGTTGCTCCCAGATAATTTCATAGATATTGATTTCACCGCTTTTACCTTTGACCGTCGTTTTATCAATCATTCGGGCGGAGTCCTTATGTTCTTGTTTTATGGCCCCTATTGTCTCCTCAGTAGTAATAATCTGACGCTGTTTCGCCATGCCTACCATACGTGCAGCCACGTTAACGGCGTCCCCAAATACATCATTATCTTCTCTTATAACCGGTCCAAATTGAATCCCTACATATATATTGGGAGGGACAATCCCGGCCAAGTTCTCAATGGTTAGATTCTCAAGGTCCCTGTTCATGGTAATCGCTGCTTCAATAGCATCGTCCGCGGTCGGAAAGGTGCACATTATCTCATCACCTATAGTCTTAATTACCGTGCCCTGATACTGAAGAGTAACTTTTGAGAAAAGGGAAATACAGGCACCTATAAGTTGTTGAGCTGTTTTATTGCCCAAGGTTTCATATAAATGTGTACTTTTTGCAATGTCAGCAAATAAAATAGCTAATGTGATGTTCTCTCTGGACATGCTGTATTCCTAAGATGAAAAACGTTTCAGAACTACTCCCCTACTTGTTCTGAGGCATTTGTGTTAAGAGAAATGATTACGAAACAATTGAATTCTTACGCGATGATGAACAAATCGATTCCCATCCACGCATTTTATTAAAAAATTCGTAACGTTCAAAAGTGTTTGCATGGGTCGTTTCGATATTGTCAGTCCAGATTTCGGCCATCATCCTTTTCTCAAGGGGATATCTGCTACGTAATTAGCAAATGACTTAAAATGAGAGGTTTGCCATGTTCATAGGAGATTCCCAAGGGTTC
>CAYTUL010000011.1:0-19323 GCA_964441135.1 uncultured Desulfobacteraceae bacterium
AAATATCAGGGTCCAGAAGACCCGGCTTTGATTTAAGCCCGAAGGGCATGACTTACCAAACGAACAATGGTAAATGGTAATTTCAGGTTTCAGTGTTCAGATTTCAGGAAAAAAGAAAATAATCGGGTCTTTCCTAGGGCGTATAACATCATCCGCCCTATGAAACCTTCTAATATCAAAATTTTTGAACTTTGAATGCTCAGATAGCATGTATTTCTATGTTGAACTAATTTTAATTAGGAAAGGTGTGATCGATTATGGAAGATATCAAAAAATCCCAGTCCATTTCAGAGCTGCGCAGCGTCTATGACATGATGTCCCTGAAAGGGAAAAAAGCCTTGGTGACAGGGGCGGCAGGCGGAATCGGCCGTACGACGGCCACGGCCCTTGCAGAGGTCGGCGCCGATGTGGCGCTCATGGATATCCCGGCAAAAGCCGACCTGGTGGAAAAGTACTGCCAGCAGATCGCAGGGATGCACAAGGTACGCACGATACCGGTGACCGGCGACGTGGCGACACCCGATGCCGTGGCGAAATTTATGGCCGAAATTGAAAGAGAATTCGGCACGCTGCATGTCGTGCACAACAACGCGGGCGTTGCCCTGCCCGGCGACGATTCGGACATTTCCTATGAGACATACAACCAGTACGTGGCCATCAACCAGACCGGCGTACTGCTGGTGGCCCAGGCAAGCGCAAACATGATGAAGAAAAACGGTCACGGCGGCTCCATCATCAATACCGCCTCCATCTCCGCGCACATCATCAATCGAGGCCGTCCCGGCATCGACCGGAACAGCCCCGGATACACTTCCGTCAAGGCAGCGGTCAAGCACATGACGCGGGCCCTGGCCGCGGAATATGTCAGCGACAACATCCGCGTGAACAGCATCAGCCCCGGATATATCGTTTCCGGACTGCACGACGAATGGGACGTCGGGCTGCTCGAATGGTTCGCAACTACCGTACCCATGGGACGCCTGGGCCGGTTGGATGAGCTGATGGGCGTGGTCGTTTTTCTTGCCAGCGATCTTTCGACCTATGCCACCGGCACCGACATCATCATCGACGGGGGCTACACGATCTGGTAAACATGAATATGAATAGTGGAGAAAACGAGATGAATAAAACAGCAATCATCATCCCGATACTGATTACATGCCTGTGCCTTGGCGCAACCAAAGCCGCCCCTCCGGATATGAGCCTCCATGAGGCAGCCTTTCAGGGGAATCTTGAAGCAATCCGGCAGCACATTGAGGCCGGATCGGATTTGAATGAAAGAGATCCCTTAGGAGGAGGCAGTCCCCTGATCACTGCGGCAGCCTTCGGCCGGGTCGAGGTAGTCAGGGCTTTGATTGAAGCCGGGGCTGATTTAAATTACAGAAACAACCAGGGATCAACTCCCCTGATTGCTGCGGCAGCCTTTGGCCGGATTGAGGTGGCCATGGCGTTGATTAAGGCCGGGGCTGATGTGAACCTCAGAAACAACGAGGGATCGACCGCACTTCACACCGCCGCTTTCCTTTGCCGCATGGAGATCGTAGAGGCCCTGCTGGACAAAGGTGCTGATAAAAATGTAAGGAACAACGCCGGAAGCACGGCACTGGATTCCGTTGCAGGTCCTTTCGATGATGTCAAAGGCATCTACGATTACCTCGGCACGGTTGTCTTTGAGCCGTTAGGATTGAAATTAGATTACGAGCGGATTAAAAGGACCCGACCCAAGATCGCGGAGATGCTGCGATAGGCATTCTTCAAGCCTCACCTCCCCTGTCATCGGGGATGCCCTTGACTATTTAACCTGACCTTCTTTAGCCTTCATTGGGATTAAGGCTTTAGCGATTTTCGATGGAAATATGTCAAAGATAGTCAAGGACGTCCCAATTACAAACTGTTGTAACGATAACAAGGAATATGCTGTAATTGAAGAGGAGAAAAAAATGGGATCAACCTATGAGCATGTGTTCGAACCTATCAGGATCAGGGGAGTTGACTTTAAAAACCGTCTGGAGCTGGCGCCGCCGTCCCCCAACCTGGCCGACCGGGAAGGAAAGGTGACACCGGAGTTTGTCGAGTTTTTCAGACCGATCGCAAAAGGCGGAGCAGCCATAATCGACGTTGGCAATTCAATGATCGATATCAAAGAGGCCTGTGATGAGGAGCGTCAACTGGACCTCGGCAGCGACGATTGCATCCTTCCCCTTACCCGCTTTGTCGAAATGTGCCGGGGCTACGGGGCACAGTCCTCCCTCGAGATCAACCACAACGGGAAGGATTCTCATTTCGAGAAAACCGGAAAAGCGGCCATAAGCTCCTCCTCCTTCATTACACCCGGTGAGATAATGCGCGCGAAACAGCACGGCAGGGAGCCTATCCCTACAATTGAGATGGATCATGCAAAGATCAAGGAAACCGTCGAAAAGTATGCTGCTGCCGTGTACCGGTGTAAAAGGGCTGGCTTCAAAATGTGTATGATCCACGGGGGTCACGGGAACCTGATCTCCCAGTTTGCGAGTCTCCTTTACAACAAACGCAAAGACGAATACGGCGGTTCGCTCGAAAACAGGGCGCGCTTTGCCATTGAGGTGCTGGACGGGGTGCGTAAAAAATGCGGCGAAGATTTCGTTATCGAATACCGTATTTCCGCGGACGAAATCCATCCAGACGGAATGCATTTTGATGAAACCCTCGGGTTTATCGAGCTGATTCAGCACAAGGTCGACATCCTCCATGTTTCCGCGGGTCTCCATGGGGAGTTCCGGTATATGCGTAACTGGTGGCAGAACTATATGATGGACAGGCTGTACAACGTGCATTACGCCGCGGACATCAAGAAGGCCTTCCCCGGTCTCCTGGTATGTACGGTCGGTTCGATCATGAACATCAAGGACGCCGAGGAGATCATTGCCACGGGTCAGGCCGATTTTGTTGCAATGTGCCGCCCCTTCCTCGCAGATCCCGGGATGCCTCGCAAGTATGCCCTTGGCAGGGAAGAGGATCACCGTCCCTGTATCCGCTGCCAGTACTGCGGCTACCGTCTGATCATTCCCGCGGTCATCAATTGTGCCGTCAATCCCTTCTTAGGCAACGAGACCGAATTCCCGGACAACAGGGTCAAAAAGGCGGAAGAGAAGAAAAGGGTCGCGGTCGTCGGTGGAGGTCCCGCCGGAATCCAGGCCTTGCTGACTCTTTGCGAGCGCGGGCATGACGTTACGCTCTACGAGATGAGCGATCATCTGGGTGGTAACCTGGTTCCGGGGTCTGCACTGTCCTTCAAGCAGGATCTGAGGGATTATCTTGAATATATCATTCGCCAGGCGAACAAGGCCCCCGCGCGCATCCTTCTCAATACCGAGGCGACAAAGGAGTTGCTTGACGGAGAGGGTTACGACACGCTTGTGATCGCCGTCGGCGCAAGACCCCTGATTCCGCCCCTTCCCGGTATCGACAAACCTCACGTCCATTGGGCCCCGGAGGCCGATATTGGCAAGGTAGAGGTTGGCAACAAGACGGCTATCGTAGGTGCCGGTGCCGTGGGCATTGAGTGTACCATTGAGCTTATAAGCAAGGGCAAGGATGTGACTGTCGTTGAGATGGCACCGGATATGTCATCCCTCATGGCCGCTTCCGGCGCCGTTGCCATGGAGTTTATGGAGTTAATAGGAAAGCTTAATATCCCCATACATCTCAACTGCAAGCTTGAGGAGATAACCGATAACACTGTAGTCTGCCGTGACACGAATACCTCTGAAAAAATCGAATTCCCGGCCGACACGGTACTTCTGGCTCTCGGTATGTCTGCGAGACACGATGTTGCCGACTCCCTACGCCGCAGTGCCCCTGAAACGGAGGTATTTGTCGTGGGCGACGCCGCGGAGGCCGGAAATTTAGGGCCGGCCGTCATGTCCGCTTTCAGGGCCGCGGCATATGTCTAAACATCCGGAACGGGAATGTTGATGTAAACGCAAGGGACACTACTTAAGAAACGCTTATCGGGAAAAGTGGCTTCCTGAAACCTGAAACCCGAAAACTGAAACCTGTTTTCCGATAACAGGACCGCAACGGCAAAGCCTTCCACCTGAACATGCACAGAGAGTGGATTTCTTTGTTTGAATTAATGATATACTAACCAAGGAGGATAAAAATGGCAGTCAAGGTTCCTGATGGATGGTATGATATTTCCGTACCGCTTAAACAGGGCATGGCCTATTTCCCCACCGACCCTGCCCCGCCGAAGATCTATCGTGTGAGTGACTATGCACTGGGCGCCAGGGTTACCATGTCCATGCTGGAGATCATTTCCCACACCGGCACCCATATCGATTCCCCGCTTCACTTCATACCCGGAGGTTCTACAATCTCCGATATGCCGCTTGAGGCCACCATCGGCCCTGCCCGCGTTATTGAAATAAAAGACCGGGAGAAGATCAAAGTCCCTGAATTGGAACAGCATGATATCAAAAAGGGTGAGCGGGTATTGTTTAAGACACGGAATTCCCCCGAGACCTACGAAAGCACTCAATTTGTCGAGGACTATGTCTATCTTGATGGGGATGCCGCAGAATACCTTGTTGAAAAGGGCATAACCCTTTTCGGTCTGGACAACATAACCATCGGTCATTTTAAAGAAGAAGGAAATCTTATCCGGACACACCAGACCCTGCTCTCAGCAGGGATCTATATCCTGGAAAATTGCGCCCTGGCCGATGTGCCTCCCGGTGAATATGAGTTACTCTGCCTGCCGCTTCTCATGTACAATGGCGATGCCGGACCGTGCCGTGCTATTTTACGGCCTCTTTAATCCGGTCCCCATGCCTCCTTTTACAGGGCACCGGCGGGTAACCTAACAGCCTTCAGCCTGAATCCCTATCTTTTTGTGCTGTCAATGTCAGTGCCTGACCCCGTTGTTTCAAAATTGGACATTTTCAAACAGGAAAAATCGAAGGGAAAGTGTAGCTTTTAACTGCCCAAAAGGCATTATATTATAATTCTTCTTGATTCCAACCCCAAATATATCTACTCTCTGCTATCATCGATGATTAACTGAACTGTTACGACTCATCTGAAAGGAGAAGAAATGGACAATTTATTGGACATCGCCCCGCTGACAGTGGACAGGACCGGGCTCAAGAGGGATGCGCTGAAGGGAGAGGTGGCCGTGGTAACGGGAGGAGGCAGCAATATCGGGCTGGGAATCGCCAGGAGCCTTGCCTGGCTCGGGGCCAAGGTGGTGATAGCGGATATCAATCCCGAGACCGGGTACGCAACGGAGAGACTTATCGACAAGGAGAATGAATCCGGAACAGCCCTCTTTGTTGCTACGGACGTCTCCGATGAAATCAGTATGAAGACCATGGCGGAAAAGGCCTTCCGTAAATTCGGCAAGGTGGATATTCTTATCAAATACGCCATGGACATGACATTAGCGGCCCCCGTATTAAGGTCCACGGTTCACCAGTTGGACAGGCAGTATCAGGTATCCACACGCGGTGCGCTGATCGGAATCAAGCTCTTCGTTCCCGGAATGCAGAAGAGGCGTCATGGGGTGGTCACCTACCTGTCCACCGCTTTTCGTTATCCCATAGGCCCCAGCAATTACTGCGCGGCGAAGGCAGCCACCACCTCCTTAATGATGTCCCTGGCCAACGAACTTGGACCCGTGGAAGAATCAGGGGTCGCGGTTTTCACCTTTTTACCCACCGGGGTCGGGAGGCGTAAACCAAAACCTCCGCCGGGTGAAAAGGCCTTTGACATGGTTATGGTAATGCCCGGTTACGAGGGCCTGATCCCCCCCGAGGATTGCGGCGCGGCCATGGCCTACGCCATCACCCGCGCGGCAGAGATTCACGGTTCCGGAATCATGATCCAGCAGGTCTTCAGGCAGATGAACTGGCCTTTCCCGAAACCGGAAACAGTCCCCACCAGCGATTATGAGCGGATCAATGAACGTGTTCTATCCTTGATGTTCGCCCATATGGGACCGGGATTTCCCGACCCGGTCGTACCCTTGAACTCGATCAATTTATCCGATTCTCCTGAAGAATAAAGCTTTCCATCCGGTGTTTAAGAAAAGGGGTTATGATTCTATTATTCCCAATTTTTGAAGCAAGTCCCTGGGTAGGGTGGGATCTCTCTCTTCCATAATATTATCAAAGCGGGTCTTTATGGGCGCTCTGAAATCGGGATGGGGAAGGATATAGAACTTTTCATTTATTATGGCATCGAAGACCTGATCGGCCATCTCCTCGGCGGTTTCCCCTTCGGCCCTTATCCCATGATGTGCTTTCCTCATGGATTCCGGAAGGGTGACTTTATAATCAGGAGGATTTCTCAGCTCCGGCGGACGATTCCGTTCGGCATCCTTCATCCTTGTTTTTACAATGGCCGGACAGAGAACCGATACCTTTATTTTTGATTGATTCATGGCGAGCTCTGCGTGTAGCACTTCAGAGATCGCGACGACAGCGTGTTTTGCGCCCGCGTAGATCCCGTTGTAGGGAGGTGAAAAGAGCCCGCCCATGGAGGCCGTGTTGACGATATGACCCTCCGTGTCCTGCTCGAGCATGGCAGGTATAAAAAATCGGATGCCATGGATAAGCCCCCACAGATTGACTCCCAATATCCATTTCCAATCGGCCAGGGTATATTCCCAGATTGTGCCAAAGGAGGCCACACCTGCATTATTGCAAAGCAGGTGTACGGCTCCAAAATGGGCAAAGGTTTTTTGTGCGAGACTCTCCACATCACCGGCCTTTGATACATCCGTAGCGACGGCCAAAAGGGTCGCGCCTTTTACCTTCATCTCATCCGCGGTCCTTTTCAGGGCGCCCTCTTCCACATCGGCTAAAACGACTTTCATGCCTTCCCGCGTGCAGCGTTCAGCAATGGCCCTGCCTATACCGCTGGCCGCGCCCGTAATGACCGCTACCTTGTCCTTAAACTCTTTCATGATTTGCTCCGGAACTGTTTAAAAATAAAAAACGTACGTGTTGAAAAGGACTTACTTAGGGAACTCCATGCCTCCGGCAAAGCCCCGAAAGAACGGGATGCAGGGACATCCGGTGAGAATGGAACAAGATTCCCTTGGACAACAATGAGCAGAGAATATGTTTATGATTCTGAGTTATTAATAATTAAGATGTCACCTCACTTGCATTTTCGCCGGCTATTCATGAAGTTCTGTAAGCCCGTACCGAAGTGCTTGTTCCCTTCACGATCATCACGCCGGACCAAACCAAGGTAGTGCCCGGAGGCTGTGGGTCATTCTGTTTGACCACTTTTAGCTCCTTTGGAACCGTGCCCGCCGGGAGTTCACTGAAGGTTGCGATGTTTGTGACCTTACCATTAGGACTCTCAACCCTGCTGCTTATGAATTCCGAAGCTCCCGCTTCCTCGTTGGCAATCTGAAGATTGATCTGATCCAAATCATATTTTCCTTCTATCTCAACTTTGTAGTCACTCATTTTTTCCTCCTCTATTCCTCTATGGGAATACCGGCGTCTTTAAATGCCTTGGCGACTTCGGCTATGCGGGCCGCTGTTCTCGCACCCCGTATATACCCCTGTAGCTGGTTCCTGGCACTTTCTATATCGTCTGCGGGTACGACGTTAGGATCAAGCGCCTTGAGCACATTCTTGACCTTATCAAGGTCATTGGCATTAAGTTTTCCGATGGCCTTGGTCAGCGTTTGCTTCTGAACCACAGTCTCTCTTGTGACAGGTTGAAGCGTTGCAATAATATCGTCCTGCCGCTTTTCCGTGGCACCCGCTTCCGCCTGAATGGCCTTGATCGCGCCAGAAAAAGTCCCGGCATTATAATAGGCATACAGATCGGTAACAGCCTGAGAGAATGGATATTCGTCCAAAGTACCTCTCACGCCGGTTAAAATCGGGATCAACGCTTTTTTCCGCTCAGCGTTCATCTGCCCCACCAGGGCCGGGATCGTCTTTTCGAAGTAGTAATTCTTGTCAATAACTTGCTTTGATCCGGTCACCCCCGCTGACAAACCCGCCAGAACTGTCTTTGTGACAGCGTCAGAAAAAGAAGCCCCTGCGATATTTAAGCCAAGTATAAGCATCTCTGCGGCCGAGTCCACCAACTGCCTTTCCGAACTCAATTTGCGGATGAATTGGATATAACGAATGTTCATCAATGTGAGCCTTCCGGAAATAAATCGATCGCGGGCCTCTTTCGTAGGATTCTTATAAAATGCTGAGACGGAGTCGGCAGGTGAAAACTGCGTCGCGAGTTGCTCAAGATCCTCATCAACGTTAAACGATGGTTCCGGTGCACCCCCGTAACGAACGGTCGTGCAACCGGATAATATCCCTGTTAGCAAGAATGCAGCGATCAAACTGAGGCCGATAAATGATGGCCGTAACCGTGCCTTGTTTGCCATATATACCCTCCTTTTCCGGAATAATATTGAATAGTCCAGGACACATCCTGTCTCTGGTTTATCCATATTTGTCGTGTTCCGGGGACATTATCGTTCATTATTCGCAGAAGTTTGATTTCTTCATCAAAATACCGTTGTTTGGTGGAGTTGTTTATTGATTTTCTGATTTCTAAAATGCTTCTTTCGAAAATAAATCCGGTTGTTCCCATTGAAGGATCAGGCTATGGTTCGTTGTTTAATGGACAATTAATGAAACATGATAAAAAAAACAGTGATTTTCGGAGGATCGTGAGCAGGTTTCAGCGGATCGCTT
The DNA here is from genome assembly GCA_964441135.1 of uncultured Desulfobacteraceae bacterium. Taxonomy (GTDB): domain Bacteria; phylum Desulfobacterota; class DSM-4660; order Desulfatiglandales; family HGW-15; genus CAYTUL01. The sequence continues at coordinate 8,712 of CAYTUL010000011.1, forward strand.
TCAGAAGAAAAGAAGAGTCTGAACCGGCTCGTCATGAAACGGGGTGATGAACAAATTTTTCATAAAATGAATAAAATATCAATTATTTTCCATTTATTATTCAACTCTTAATGGCGGTTTGAATTGGGGTGCTCTTGACTCATAATTAAATTCAATTTCAATTTCTCAATCCGTTTTCTGAATTTCAAGTCGGTGGCAGCTTTTTGTTTTGTCCTTTCAATTATTGTACTAACAGAACTGTAATTATTAATGCCGAATTCGCGTCCGATTTCCTCCAGCTTATTTCCCATCAAATGTCGCATAAGATAAATCGCAACATTACGCGGTAGTTGAACGTGATATTATTTCATTTCCTTCATGAATCGGCTTATCGGATAGGTTATCGGTTTCATTTTAGATACACCAGGATCATTAGTCAATCCCGAGGCCGTTCATGCGTATTTCATCCAACTCCGAGGTACTAAAGAGCCCAGTCTCGTATAGATTCAGAAACTCTTCTGATACGCCCTGATTGAATACGATAACGTCATCGGTATTTACTGTGACTTTAACCCCATTATCGTACAGCACCCTAATGGGATGGGTTTTCATGTGTTCAACCCGGCAAAGCATTACATTGCTGGTTGGGCAAATGTTCAACTGAATCCGGTTTTCTGATAGCCATTTCATAATCTCGGGCGAATTAGCAGCGGAAATACCGTGCTGTACCTGGTCAAGTTCCAATTCCTCCACCGCTTCCCGGATCGATTCGGCCTCACCATATTCACCGACGTGTGCCTTAAGTACCATACCCTTTTCTTTGGCCTTTCTATAGAGCGGCTTGAAATTTGTGATCGGCTGGGCGAATTCATCACTGTAAAGATCTATGGATTGTAAATAATCGAAATCTAAAAAAGGATCGAATCGTTCCATCAGTTCTTCTACCGGTTTATCCCTGGAAAAACCCAATTCCGGCTGAAAATCTATTTCGGGGGCTACCTTTTTATACACGCCATCTACAATGCTAATCAATTCCGCCACATTGCAATTCATCATAATTGGTCCGGAAGAATCGATACTCATGCTCAATAAAACCACTCCATCAGACCGGGCCTGGTGAAAGGCGGCCTCGGTGGCCATTATAACACCGGCCGGAACTTCAAGAAGAGGTACAATGTATTCATCAATCCAATGGATAAACCCGTCGAATGTCTCGAATCGGGGGCCTGGCCTAGGTATTTTTACACCGAAAACCCGCTCGATATGCTCCAGCCGGCCTCCAAGAACGCTGTGGTTATGAAGGTCACTCTTGGGAACTGTTTGAATGGCGTGCAAGTCCCTGTTTTCGAGTGCTTCAGTGAATGGGTTGCTCATTATCTTTACCCTATTGGCTCTATTCAGCAATATAATCATTCATTATTTTTCCAGAGCCTTTTCTCGTATCCAGGGACCCATATAATTAGATGCGTTTATTAGAATCGAAAGGTGTTTCTCTCCTCCTATGATATTCGTATAGCATTCCGGGTTATTCTCTTTGAAAATAGATACCACTTTCGCCGGGTCAAATAATTCATCCTTTTCACCGATCCATATTCCTGTTGGCTGATCCAATTCCTGGATCTGTTTCACCGGAGAAATCGGCGTTATGGCATTTGCCATATTAACGGTAATTGCCGCAATATTCTTAGTCTTTTGCAGACATTCTTTGGAATAATTAAAGAACACGGCCTTTGAATTACCATGGGTTCCGGACATGGCGTTTTTCACAAAAAGGTCCGTTTTAACTGTGGTAAATGGATTCGGATTATCTTCAAATTCAGTCTTGGAGCGAAAGCCGAGTTGTGGGGAAAGGAACAGATAACCCTGCACCTTCTCCCGTTTATTATAACTTGAATAATTCAGAACCAATCCTCCTCCTGATGAATGCCCGCCCAAAAATAGTGCTTTTTCCGGATATCGCGCCCTCACATGGCGAATGAACGTGCCGACATCTTTAAAGACCTGTTCAACACTCGGCGTGTCTCCCCTTTCTCCGCCCGAATCACCGTGACCCCTGATATCCGGTGTGACTACAAGGATGTCAGAATGTTTACTCAATCCATCCCCGATAAACTCATAGCCGCCAGTACAATAGGTACCCCCGCCATGATAAAAAATCAGGAGGGCTTCAATCCTTTCAGGCACATATTCTCGATAGGAAAGCTTTATTTTATCGTCTGCCTCTATATACTGCAACGGTGGTATAGATATTCTTGGAGCCAACTCCAATTCCTTAAACGAAAAGGAATCACCCTTTGCATCTTCGGATATACTTTTTGATGATATACCACCCATAAGGATGATAATGCCCATTATCAAAGTGAATCTTTTCATAAGCACCTCCTTTCAGTTCATTCAGTTTACATATCCCATTAAAAACAAGGAAGCATGTCTTTACTCATTACAGGTTGAATGTCATTACTTTGGTCATGGTTTCGACGTTATATAACCAACAATCAACTGTTGCCCTTTACAGAAGTCTTCCCATATACCAAAGCAATAAAAAGACCTCCGATACCTTCTTCTACTATATGCCAGCCGGAATCCACCAGGGTAACTGACAGGGTCATATTGTGCGCGCCATATAGGACCAGATTGCAGGAGAGCCATACGAGTAACCCAATCAAGACCCCGAACCGAAGGCCCTCTTTCGCCGGCGAACCACCCTTGTACCCTATGGGATAGATATAAGACATTAAAAATGCCATGACGAGGTAACCCAGCAAAACAAAAATAAAAATGTACTGCTCACGCATGAGCGCGCCGACCTGTTCCCGGTAAAACGAATCCATAATTAGCATATACCAGAGGCCTGATAATATGAACATGATAACAAAACCCACCAAGCCTGCTAAGAACCATTTTTTTACGTTCATTGCAAACCTCCCTTAATTTTTCTGGTTGTCTTTCTACCTGATCTCAGTGGAACTTAAAGAATTCGTCATGTCACATGTAATTCCCATGAATGAAATCTTCAGATACTTACCAAACCCTTGACCATGAATGGCCTTCACTTCCTAAGGTTTACAAGTAGAAAGCTTTTCTTTACACTTTCCCGTTCATTTTAAATCGGAGAGACGAAAGAAAAAAGAATTTCCCGAAACCGGAGATGAGTACTCCTTCACCTGATGAGAGGGGGTTTTTCACTGAGACGCTTTCGATGATGTGGGCTTTGGTGAGGGACATCGTGAAGTTTCCTCTTGAGTACAATCATCCATTGAAAAGGAACCGCCTAAAAAATAGCTGAGCCATATCTGTTTTGTCAAGAAATTATAACAGTTACGGGGGATTAACAGATATTAAGGGAAAGGATTTTATCTTTTTATCTTATGTCCCTTCTTTACCTCGAGATAATAATGCAAAGACCAGCGATGAATGGGCTCCTCTTCTTGCACCAATCCCATGACTTTCTCAAGACATTCCACCGCACCTTCCCTGTTCTCAAAACCTTCCCATAAAATCTGAGCCTTGAGAAACAGGGCCTCCGGAAAATTGCGATCTTTCTGAAGCACGTCGTCTATTATACGGAGTCCTTCCTGGAATCTGCCGTTTCTTTTACTGAATCTGGCTCTCTCAAGATCCGCGGAAAGGGTTTCCCGGGGACTTACTCTTCTTGAGCTCCATCCAGACAGTATTGTCCCAAGGCCGCCCCCCAACCTATCGACAGTCAAGGCATATAGGAAACAAAGGGGTAAGGAGTATATCGAGTAGATGATAACATGTTTAAAAGTGAACAACCTTCCACCAGTACTGACACATATAATCAACAGGGCTCCAAAAGCAAAAAGAAAACACTTTAGAAAGTTGAGAATCCATACAACGTTTCGTTCTTTTTTCCTTTTTATTTTAAATTCATTCAAAAGGAAATCCCTCGTTTATATCTTTTGCCCCGGCCTGAATCAGTTCAGCAAAAGGATCTCAACGATCAACAGATTTGAACCCATTCATTCATATTAAATATCACTCCCAAATAATGAACACAGAGCCTGACTCCGCATACTTTCAACTTTTTCACCTCATGTTGAGACCCCCATATCTATTTTTCGTAATAATCCACAAGCAGTTCATACGAATTCCCATCCCTCTTGACGAGTTTTATCCGCACCCCGTTCTTGGTGTCCTCAAACGATTCATTCTTATCAAAGTCGAAAGCGGCCCCCTGAAGATATGGCACTTTTGGATCCGCATTTACCAGCCGGACGGGACCGCGACCGTGACGGCACTCCGCGATGGAATCATCGGCGTATAAGACGAGTATGCCGCTTCCGGGAAGATTTCTGTCGAAACCCAGCGGCTGACGGTTTTCAATCAGATAGTAGGTTTTATCCGTTAGAGGTATCTTAATCACCAGTGTCTGGGAACCACCATCCTCTAACGGTCCCAATGTAACCCGGGCACGTTCTCCACGATGAATAACCCTTATCTTCGACGAATCTAACCAGCCCAGACGTATCTTCGTCCAAGACGAAATGCCCGGTGGAGGGACGTCCCATTTATAAAAATGACAAGACATCGGATCCCAAAAACCCATATGTATCGTTGCTTTTACGAATGTTCTACGGATGGCCTTCGCATTTGGCATACTGGGCCTCGACTGCAGATCATGATCATACAGACAAGGCACCATTCGCTTCCCTTCCTTTACACCGCCAATCACGTGCGCAACATCATGAAATAATGTTCCCAAATGCGCTTGGTATGTAAATACCGCAATGCCGCGATTTATCCTATCCCCGCTACGCGTCTTCAATATCCCCGTGTCACTCCAACCCAACATTCCCGGATAGGCGCACAGCCCGATCATGCCATAGTCTTTTCGTTCTACTGCCATAAAAAAAATAACAAAGTCATATCGCAAAAAATCAATATCCGGGTCGGCAGCCTCCAAGGTATCCCGGACCAGCCTTTGTACATGTGTCTTCTCAACGAGGAGGTTATTCGGTGATATGCGATAGTCAGAGATTCCCCGCGGAAGCATATACCATTGCTTGGTGACTTCCCCCACGATGCAAAATTTTCCATATGACATTTCCTGTACATAATCATCTAAATCTTGAAAGATGCGGCGCTGAGCAAGTTCAGATCCGATTTTTCGTTCCACATTCGGAAACTGAACAAGAACAACCAGCGCGTTGAGAGCTGTGCATTGCCCCTCGCCGGTTGACGCGTTGGAATTAGCCATTATTACCGGAGGGGCGATGAATAGCTGAAAGATCATTCCAATGGTCCATAGATAATGAAAAGGAATGGCCTTCCTTCTCCCTTTATTGACCAATCGACACATATGCATTTGTCTACAAATCACATCCTTTTAATGAAAATATATTCTTGAGAAAGGTGATTTTGGAATTCCAAACGTCCCCTCCTTCACGAAACGTCATGATGTAGGTTTGGGGCTATCTCCAGCGATCAACGATCACGGACGACGACCTCGCCATATGCCAGGCCTGAGTAAAGGGATTGGTCTCCCCGCCCACAACGGCGATTTTCACATCCTTACGTGGAAAAACCTGTACCGGTGAATCGTCTGGGAGGTCCAGATACTCGGCGGGCCAGAGATATTTTTCTCCGTACATGGGCATCCCTTTGAGAACGGGTTCGATAAAGGGCGGATAAAAGGGATCGGCCTTAAACTCGGCCATGGTCCGGGTGGCATGCTGCCAGATGATCTTCTCGGCTTCCTGTTTCGTAAATCCCTGGCCGGCGATTCTATTCGCCGACATGGGATCCATCAGGATCAGGACCCCGTTGGGCAGATCGTAATGCCGAATGACATCGGCGATACGGGTAAGTTCGGCGTTCTCAAAAGGGCCGTTGTGATTCCAGCCCCCGGAAAAGACGGATATCACACTCTTTTCGGGTTGAAATCCGGCGGACACGTGGTAGGGTTCCCAGGGGCTCTTTTGCTCGTTCTCCGCGAAGGCAAAGCTGTACTTGCTGGGGTTCCCCTGGCTGCTCATATCGCTCTGGCCTGTCTTCCCTCCCCCCAGGCAGATGATCGCCATTCTTAAAAATCTTCCGATGGTGGCATTGGCCCTGTTGCCCGTCCCTGAACCCAAGGCATTCATACCGGCGTTCATCCCGATCTCCTGGACGATGGGGCCGTTCGCCATGATAGCGAAAGAGAAGGAAGAGGTGGAGCGAACCGTGGAACTGAACCGCTCCCTGGCAAAGGCCTCGATGATGCTCAACAGGACCGGCATATGGGTTGGTTCACAGCCGGACATCACGCCCACGGTGGCCACGTTTTCGACCGATACGCTCAGGCTCTCGGGAAGCATCGACCTGGTCACGATCTCGTCGGCCGGGTGTGATGTGCCTCCCAGCATCCGGGCCACCCGTTCCTCGGTGGGCGGAATAATCGGCAGGCCGTCGGTCCAGCCCCTGTTATAGAAAAACTGGTTCACCTCATCGAGGTTACCCTTAAAAACAAGCTGGGTCCGCCTCGGCTTCTCTTTCGGCCGGGGTGAGGCCTCTTCCTCGCTCAGGGGATCGCACAGCCCCTGAACCATCCGGGAAATATATTGCGGCAGATCTTCATCCGGCACATTCCCGCAGGGATGGGGGACCGTCACTCGCCGCAGAAGCGACATGCCTTCCTTTTCGCAGGTGATCTGGACATCGGTCTTAAAGGGTTCATCCACGATAAATACGGTCGGAATATCCTGTTTTTCCAGAAAAATGCACCAGTGGGCCCCCCACATGGAACATGATCCTCAGGCCCCGCAACCGTATATCACGGCATGGGCCTTTTCCCTTATCTCGTTCCATAGTTCGGGGTCATCCGTCATGTATGCCGCCGGCTTGCGCCTGTACACGGTCCGTACCCCGGGGGCCTGTCGCGGCAGGGCCCCGGCGACCTTCTTCATAAAGGTATCCGCGCCCCCTACAAATTGACTGATGCAGTAAACAACCTTTCCTTCCAGGTCGCCGACACGCGACGCCAGGGGGACAGGGACCGCCTCCTTCGGCTCCCCGCAGGGATTCAGTACGGGGTACGCCGTTATCTCTTTTCCAAGGTCGTTTTCCATATCAACTCCTTTATTTTTCAAGGTTGGGATGCCTTTGCTATTTTAGATCGAATAAGATGAAAGGATCAAGGCAAATATGGGCTTTCGGTACCATTTATAGATCTTTAAATCGACGGCAAAGGTAATAAGCGAACGATCTATTAGCTTTTTAAAAAGGGTGCTCTTGGCTGGCATTATGAGTATATAACACCTTTCTGGTGCCCAGGGTTAACCAAAATCCAAGGTCATTACTGCCAATACAGGAATTTGATGGTAGATTTTGGGGGTGATTGATTCATTGACATACATCCCGGAGAGCCCTATACTTCATTCTCAAAAAAGAGACTTCTTAACGGATAAGGTAAAATACTACATCATGGATAAAAATATTTCCTACGCCAGGCGTAACTGCATTGATTCGTACAAAATTCAGTCACTTACAAAAAGGAGGGGATTATTATGAAGAAAATCACTTTGTTTACATTGATTCCTGTTTTGGTTATTTTTCTGGTTTGCAGCGTTTGTATGGGTGAAGAAAAGGGCTCGCCCCAATATGGCGGTGTCTTCACCTGGAACCATAATGGGGGAACACCCCAGATAGGTGCTGCAATGGACAATTTGAGTTTCGTGGGTAACAGAAATATGTATCCTGCACTGGAGCCCTTAGTGAAGACCGACGACAAAGAGCGGATCCAGCCATGGCTGGCCGAGTCCTGGAAAACCGCTCCGGACGGGAAAAGCATCACCCTTTATTTGCGCAAGGGAATTAAGTTTCAAGACGGCACCGATTTCAACGCGGAAGCAGTCAAATACAACCTGGAGTCCGTGTATAAAGCCAATATTCGCGGCTCCTCCTTCCTTGGGAACGTTTCCTCCTATGACATTGTTGATGAATACACGCTTCGAATAAACCTCAAAAAGTACGATTGTACCTTCCTGCTCCGGCTCGCCCAGAGTACAACGGCTATTGGATTGATGGCCTCCGCAACAGCGTTGAAAAAAGAAACGACCCCCGAAACAAAAGCCAAGCTCCATGCCGTTGGGACCGGGCCGTTTCTATTTGATAGCTGGAAGAGAGACGCCTTTGTACAATACAAGAGATGGGACGGCTACTGGCAGAAAGGGAAACCCTACCTCGATGGAGTAAAAGTACAAAATATTCCGGATCTCGCCGTTAGTATCATGTCTTTCAAGTCGGGAGAGGCCCAGGCCGTCGGCAACATTGATCCCGTTGATGCCAAACAATTAGAGAAGGAAGGGTATCCTATCTATCAGCCTGACTTACATTTCATCCACAGTATCCTTCCCGATGGCGCCAACCCGGATTCCCCCTTTGCCAAAAAAAAGGTGCGTCTTGCTTTGGATTACGCTCTGGATAAGAGAACCATGGCGGAAGGTATCGGTATGGGATACTATGAGCCTTTATCACAATTAGCTTCGAGAAAGGACCCATGGTTTAATCCTTCATTGAAGTTCCGTGAATATGATCCTGAAAAGGCAAAAAAGCTCCTTGCCGAGGCCGGCTATCCCAACGGTTTTAAAACAAAACTTATCTCCGACGTAATGGCACGGCGAGACACGTTAATAGCTGTACAAACCTATCTGAAGGAAGTAGGCATAGAAACCGAACTGGAGATCCTCGAATTCGGCGCCGCTTTTGCCTTGCCAAGACAGGGGTGGAGAGGCATTTATTTTCCTGGTTTCCCAAACGTCGGCACCCTTGTGGGCATCGTCGACCGTTTTGGCGAGCCGAAAAACTACATCAGTTTTTATCGACCGCCAGGCTGGCAAGACAAATGGGATGCGCTTGTTGCCCAGCAGGATGATGAAAAACGATTGGTTCAGTTGAAGGAACTGATAAAAATCATGTACGATGAAGCCGTCGGCATCCCATATCAAGGCGATGCGCCATGTATCGTGCGTAGCCCAAAGCTTCATGGCTTTGATCTGCATGCCGGTCGTATGGTGAGTTACTGGGAACCGCAAAGTATATGGCTGAGCAAGTGAAATGGAGGGAAAAATGAATGTAATCTGGATCATATCCGATACCTTGCGCCGCGATCACGTAGGGGTTTATGGGAATAAAAATATTCGCACGCCTTCCTTGGATGCCTTTGCTTCCAAATCTGTGCGTTTTGATCGTCATTACATCGCATCCTTTCCAACGATGCCCGCACGGGCCGATTATATGACCGGTCGCTGGACGATGTCCTATATGCAATGGGAGCCCCTGTCTAAAGATGAATTGAGACTTTCTATGCTCCTCTCGGATCAGGGCTACCACACGGCAGCGGTTGTGGATACGCCCTTTTACACGCGCCGCGGCATGAATTATGATATCGGGTTTCACTCGTTTATCGAAATCTTCGGGCAATTGGATCTTGGATTTAAAGGGGGAAGAGACGCGAAATCCGGGGGAGGCATGAGTAATGCTCTTTACGGAGACGTGAGAAAGTCGTGGCGCCGGGAATCGGATTGTTTTGCCCCGCAAACATTCATTCGGTCCATGGAATGGCTGGAACAGCACTATAAAGAAGACTTCTTTCTCTATATTGATACCTGGGACCCGCACGAACCGTGGGAGGCGCCCGCCTATTACACAGAACTCTACGATCCGGATTATGACGGTGAAATCGTACGGCCTCTTTACGGTTACTGGCAAGACGCGCCGGGTTACTCGGAAGAGAAGGTAAAGAAGGCCCATGCCACATACTGTGGTGAGGTCACAATGGTGGATACATGGTTCGGTTATTTCATGAGAAGGGTGGAAAATCTATCCCTAATGGAAAAGACAGCCATTATCGTCACCAGTGACCATGGCTACTATTTCGGTGAGCACGAAGGTCTCTTTGGAAAAATGGTCTTCGCGAGAGACAAAGAGACCGGCATGCCAAAAACCGGGATCTGGTCCCATTCACCCTTCTATGAGGAAGTGACGGCCATCCCATGCTTGATTTACATTCCCGGTGTCCCGGCATCGACCTATGGTGGATTGACCTCCGCGGTGGACTTTATGCCTACGGTTTTGGATATTTTGGGCCTTGAGATCCCTTCGTCGGTTGAGGGCAAATCGATGCTGCCTATGACGAAAGACACGAGCCTGCCCGGCCGGGAGTATGTTGTCAGCGCCCACCCTTTTATTAATGCCGGGGATTCGCTCAGATCGGTTGACGGTTTTGATCGGCTCACGGAAAAGGATTCGACCGCGACTGTAACGACGGATGAATGGACATTGCTCTATAATACCGACCCCGGTTTATCCGAGTTGTACCATCTCCCGTCGGATCCGCAACAGGAAAAAAACGTGATTTCAGCTCATGAAGACAAGGCCCGCGAGCTGCACCAGTTCCTGGTGAAATACATGCGCGAAACCAACATTGCATCCAATATCCTTGAGCGGCGGCTGGAGTTACGGCTTTAGTTACTGATATGGTAACTTCTCAATAAGTTAGGCCTGTTGAAATTATAGGCAACATTTTAGAAAATTCCTGGATTCCTGCCGGAGTTTCTCCCGCAATTGATGCGGGGAAGGAATGACAATATGCTTACGTTAACGTCATTCCGGCGCAGGCCGGAATCCAGTT
>CAYTUL010000012.1:0-18920 GCA_964441135.1 uncultured Desulfobacteraceae bacterium
CTTGAATACCGTCCTGGGCGGCCAGGCCTTCATACCCAAAAAACCCGATCTCACGACCCTTCCGCAAACAAGGGGTTCTACTTCGACCGATCTCGGAGCCCTGGCACTGGAACATTATAACAAAGCAAAAGAGTCTATACGCCGGGGAGACTGGGCCGGATATGGTAAGGAGCTCAAAAATCTTGAGAAAATCCTCAAGGAAATAGCCAGAGCGACCGAAAAAGAGGAATGATTCACTAAAAAAGGAGCATCCGCAGATTTATTTTCGATATTGAAGAGATGAAATGATGCCTGCATCGGCAACAAATTCTGCGAGGGACGGACGGCTGGTTACACTCGTGGGAGCATCGGTCAATGCCCTTTTGATCCTCTTAAAATTCATGGCGGGTGTCTTCGGCATGAGTCAGGCATTAATTGCGGATGCAGTACACTCCATATCGGATCTCTTTACCGACGCCGTAGTGCTCTTTGGCATTTGGATAGGGAAAAAAGAACCGGATGAGGGCCACCCCTTCGGTCACGCTCGCATTGAGACCCTTGCCTCTTCGATCGTGGGGTTTGCCCTGCTCGTGACCGCCCTCTATTTAGGCATAAGGTCCGCCCTCGGGATATACTCCCATACAGAATATCAACCCAGGTTGTTTGCCCTGCTCGTTGCCGCCGCCTCCGTTGTATCTAAGGAGGTGTTATATCAGTACACTGTGCGCACGGGCCGTCGATTGAGAAGCCAACTGATTGTAGCCAACGCCTGGCATCACAGGTCAGACGCCCTATCCTCAATCGCCGTCCTTTTGGGAGTGGCAGGCGCGCGCATAAGGCCTTCATGGCATATCCTCGATTCCTTTGCCGCCCTGATTGTATCTTTTTTTATCATTAAGGTCGGTCTGGAGATCATTGGAAGGACATTGAGAGAATTTATCGACGCGGCTCCTCCCCCTGGCATTTTGGAGAGTATAAGGCAATGCACACTGAGTATTGAAGGTGTCCTCGATACCCATGATCTGAGGGTACGCACTTCCGGAGGGCTATACCAGATAGAGACCCACATCGTGGTAGATGGAAGCCTCACCGTTAGGGAGAGCCATAAAATCGCCAAAGAAGTGGAAAAATGCCTTGGTGAAGAGCTTGATGACTTTGCCAGCGTTATTATCCATGTTGACCCTTCGGGGAAAGAATGACAGCGGCCTTCCCTGGATTGGTGATAATCCATGAAAAGACCAATCGGATATATTTCCTTATAAATCCCAATTTTTCCTATCCAGATAATTGACTCCAAACATGATTGAATTATATTTATGTTCACTATGTATAAAAATTGATTAATAAAATATGTTCTGATATAGAAAAGAAATAAGCAGATCCCTAGGGTATCATACCAGTATCGGCCCTTTTGGATCTATGGATATTTTATAGCTCATCGATGGGATCGCGAAATCGCGGCGATCGTTTACCGCAGGAGTTGAGGGTATTTAATGACACTTCCTTCTATTATTATTTTCCCATTTAACGCCCTGGGGAAATGTACGATCATAATGATTCAAGAGATGGGAAAGGTTGGCAACTTCTTTTTTAACGGGTTTATCCATATTTTCACATTTCCCCTGCAGGTAAAGAAGATCATGCAGCAGGTCTACTTTATCGGTATGAAGTCTATCTTTGTCATTTGTCTGACCGGTATCTTTACAGGGATGGTCCTGGGTCTTCAAGGCTATTATACGCTTTCAAAATTCGGATCAGAAGGCCTCCTGGGAGCGGCCGTGGCCCTTTCCCTGATTCGTGAGCTTGGTCCCGTACTCACCGCCGTAATGGTGATCGGGAGGGCCGGCTCTGCAATGGCGGCCGAAATCGGAATCATGAGGATATCGGAACAGATCGACGCTCTTGAAACCATGGACATCAACCCGATTCGTTTTTTAATGAGCCCGAGGCTCGCGGCATCCCTTATCAGCTTTCCCCTTCTTACTGTGATATTTGTCGTGGTCGGAATCTGGGGCGGTTACCTGACGGGCTCCGTCATTCTGGGCCTTAACCCGGCGGTCTATTTCTTTCGGGTACAATCTGGAGTTGCTATGGACGACCTTATAGGCAGCGGCTTAAAATCAATCGTATTTGCAGTGGTGGTCGCGACAATTTGCTGTTTCCAGGGTTTTTACACCCACCTCAGGCCCGAGGGATTCGGAGCCAAGGGCGTAAGCTTTTCAACGACTTCAGCAGTCGTTATCTCCTGTGTCCTGGTCCTGATTACGGACTATATCATGACATCCTTCCTGCTTTAGAGGTCCTATGGGTGAGCTACTTATAAAATTCGATAGGGTTTTAAAGAAATTCGGATCACAGGTCATCCTGCAGGATGTCAGCCTCAATATATACAAGGGGGAGATCATAACCGTAATCGGAAAGAGCGGGGTTGGAAAGACGGTCCTGTTAAAGCTGATTATAGGTCTTCTGGAACCGGATTCCGGGGAAATCAGTTATCAGGGAAGACCCCTCTCCGGGATGAACAAGTATGCGAAAAGGGAGATCAAGAAGAAATTCAGTTATATGTTTCAGGGAACCGCGCTTTTTGACTCAATGACTGTTTTTGAAAATATCGCGCTTCCTTTAAATGAAAAAAATCATCTTTCCGAAGCCGTTATCGAGAGAAGGGTCACGGATAAGCTGGATCAGCTTGATCTGAAGGATATAAGTGAGAAATACCCCTCACAGCTCTCCGGGGGCATGAAAAAACGGGTGGCCCTCGCGAGGGCCCTTGTAACCGAACCGGAAATCGTCCTCTTTGACGAGCCCACAACAGGTCTCGATCCTATTCGAAAGAATGCAGTACACAGTATGATCTCCGATTACCAGCAGAAATTCGGCTTCACCGGAGTCATTGTGAGCCATGAGATCCCGGATATATTCTATATTTCCCAGCGCCTGGCCATGCTCCACGAAGGAAGGATTCTTTTTGAGGGAAGTCCCGAAGAAATCAATCAGGATCCGAATCCGATCCTAACGCAATTTATCAGGGGCCTTGAAAGCCGGCACGATTCCCTTACGGGTTTTGTGACACAGCCAAGGGGTGAAAGGCGGTTCATGGAAGAAATGGCTCGACTTCAACGTCATGATACCGCCTTTTCCATTATTGTCTTTAAGGTCAAAAATCTCGATGAAATAAACGAGAACGCCGGTCACGTCACTGGGCAGTCTGTGCTGAAGAACTTCGCCGATGAATTGCGTAATAAGCTTCGAATAACCGATACGTGTTTCCGGTATGATCGAAACAAGATTATCGCTGTACTCCCGAATACGAATCTGGAGCAGGCCCGGTTGACGTCAGTAAAACTATCAAAGGAAATAAGAATGAATGCAATTTCCAGTTTATTGGCGAGTTCCAATCTTGAATGTTCGGTCAATGTTGGATTCGCAGAGGCCGAGAAAGACATCCAGCTTGAACATTTACTCGAAATCGCTGAAAAGAGATTAGACGACGTCTGTTTTATAAATTGATTGGAGGAATCATGAAAAGGGCATCCATAGAGACATCGGTCGGTATCTTTATGTTTATCGGTATTGTGTGCATAGGTTACCTGACGATGTATCTTGGAAAAATTGACTGGTTCGGAAACAATAACTACACCTTATTTGCTCAATTTGAGTCGGTATCCGGATTAAAGGCTGGTTCCCCAGTAGAGATGGCCGGAGTGCAGATAGGCCAGATAGAATCCATTTTTCTCGTGCCGGAGAAGCAGGTAGCCCGGGTTAAACTCAAGATCCAGAAGGATGTCGTGCTTACGGACGATGTGATCGCTTCGGTCAAAACCTCAGGACTGATAGGGGATAAATATATTATGCTTTCGCCCGGAGGATCCGATAGAATACTCAAGGATGGAGACATGATAACGGAAACCGAGTCGGCCGTTGACCTGGAAGATCTGGTGAGAAAATATATCTTCGGCAGTGCAAAATAAAGGAGGTCACCGTGGGAAGAATTTTTCCTATTTTATTTTTCATTTCGCTGGCCCTGCCGTCCCCATCCCCCGGCGCCCAGCCGACAGATGTGTTAAAAAGCGCCGTAGATGAAGTACTCACCATTCTTGATGATCCTACCTATCAGGAAGCCTCCCGGAGGGATGCACAACAGAAAAGGATCTGGGATATTATTGAACAGATATTCGATTTTGATGAGATGGCCAGAAGTACCCTTGCTATCAACTGGAAAAATTTTACCGGACCGCAGAAAAGGGAGTTTTCAAAGATCTTCGGCCAATTCCTCGGAAAGAACTACCTTGATAAGATCCAGACCGGGTTTAAGGGTGAAAAGGTCAGCTATTCGGGCTATGAGATGGTTACAGACAGAAAGGCGATGGTACACACGAAAATAATCAGGGAAAACGGGGAGATCCCCGTTGACTACAGCATGATGATCCTCGACGGCGTCTGGAGGGTTTATGATGTCAAAATTGAAGGTGTCAGTCTGATAAAAAATTACAGGGCCCAGTTTCGCTCTATTCTTCTTAAGGAATCGCCCGATAGCCTGATTGAAATGTTAAAGAAGAAGGTCAAAGAACAGCAATAGCACCGGCGGGTGAAGAAAAAAATCGCAAATTATCCATCCCTTGATTTTTCTACCCTCCTTTTTGTCTGGTTGATCAATTTGGTGATTTTTATGCCTCGGGGACAAGCGCGCGTGCACTCAAAACGGTTCTCACAGGGCCATATCCCGTTTGGATCACCCAAAATCGGAAGCCTCTCCTGAAAACCTCTGTCCCTGCTGTCATCATTAAATCGACTCGCCTGGGTAATCGCCGCAGGGCCGAGGAAATCGGGATTTGTTTCAAGGATCGGACATGCTGAGAAACAGGCGGCACACAGGATACAGTTGGTCGAATCATCATATTTTTTTCGTTCTTCCGGGGTCTGAAGCCTCTCTTTCTCTTTGACCGGCTCATCATTGATTAGATATGGTTTGACCGATCTGTATTTCTTTAAAAACAGCTCCTGGTCGATAACCAGATCTCTTTCTACTGGAAAATGATTCAGGGGCTCGATGGAGATGATGTCTCCATCCCGTCCCGCGACCTCCCCTATCAGGGTCTTGCAGGCCAGCCGGGCCTTTCCGTTTACACGCATGGCATCGGAACCGCAAACACCGTGAGCGCAACTTTTTCTGAAAGTCAGAGTCCCATCCTGATATTGTTTGACGTGCATCAAGGCGTCCAGAAGTCGATCCGTCGGTTCAACATCCGTGTTATAGCGCTGGAAATAGGCCCCGGCCCCCGTTGCTTCCGGATTGAACCGCCTTATTTTCAAGACAATTTTCATCATGAACTCCTCTAATAGGTTCTCGGTTTCGGCTCCCATATGGATGTATCCACAGGCATATAATCGATTTTAACCCGGTCCCGGTCAAGATAAGCGAGTGTATGTTTAAGATAGTTCGAATCATCCCTTTCGGGATAGTCCTTGCGGGCGTGGGCGCCGCGGCTTTCTTTCCGGTTTTCCGCTGAGACAGCCGTGATAAGCGACAGGTCAAGCAGGTTTTTTAGCTCCAGTAATTCTAACAGATTGGTATTATACTTCCGGTTTTCATCCTGAACACGAACCTCCCTGTATCTCTGGCGAAGCCCGCTGATCTCCTCGACAGCCCGCACCATACCCGCCCTGTCACGATAGACACCGACCTTTTCCATCATGATCGCCTGCATTTCATCCCGGAGAGATTCCGTGTTCATTCCTTTTTTCCCCCTGCGCAGTCTTTCAATCTGTTCTTTCGTGTACTCAACCACTTCCTTTGTCCTGTTCAGTCTATCCATGCCGTCTATGTTCCCGGCAATATGCCTGCCCGCCCTCCGCCCAAAAACAACGAGGTCCAGGAGGCTATTGGTACCCAGGCGGTTGGCGCCATGGACAGAAACACAGGCGCATTCACCGGCCGCGTATAGTCCCTCATAGAAACCCCCGTCTCCATCCGCCCGGACTCGGCCGTTGATATCGGTAGGAATTCCGCCCATGTCGTAATGGGCCGTCGGCTGTACGGGAATGGGTGTATCAGCCGGGTCAATCCCCAGATAAGTCTTGCAAAAATCCGTGATATCCGGAAGTTTGGATAGAATAACTTCCCTGCCGATGGGAGAGGCATCAAGATAGACATAGTCGTCAATCCGCCTATCTCCCCTGATACCATGTCCGGCTTTGATTTCCGTCATGATCGCCCGGGAAACCATATCCCTTGGAGCCAGATCGAGCAAGGTCGGCGCGTATCGCTCCATAAACCTTTCCTTGTTATTATTGTACAGAATACCCCCTTCACCCCTCACAGCCTCCGAGATAAGGATTCCCATCCCCTTTATTCCCGTTGGGTGAAACTGAAAAAATTCCATGTCCTCCAAGGGAACGCCTCTTCTCGCCAGGATAGCCTGCCCGTCCCCGGTGTTTGCATGGGCATTGGAGGTTATCTTAAACATGCGTCCACATCCTCCGGTAGCGAACAGGGTGGTTTTGGCCTTGAAGACGTGGATATCACCCGTTGAAAACTCCAGGGCGACGACACCCCCGCATTTTTTTCCATCCAGTATGACGTCTAAAATCTGAAATTCGTCATAAAAGGTAACATGATTTTTAATACATTGTTGGTAAAGGGTCTGAAGGATCATATGGCCCGTGCGATCCGCTGCATAGCAGGCCCTGCGTATGGGTGCCTCCCCGAAATTCCTTGTATGCCCTCCAAACCGACGCTGGTCTATCCGTCCGTCGGGTGTCCTGTTAAAGGGAAGCCCCCTGTTCTCCAGATCGTACACGGCCTGAATGGCCTCTTCGGCGAGGATCTGCGCCGCTTTCTGATCCACCAAATAATCTCCCCCCTTTACCGTGTCAAAGGCATGCCATTCAGCCCTATCATCCTCCACATTACCTAAGGCCGCGCTGATTCCACCCTGGGCCGCGCCCGTATGACTCCTGATCGCATAGACCTTTGACAGTACCGCGGTCCTGGCCCTTTTGCTTGCCTCCAGGGCGGCGTAAAGCCCCGCACCCCCGGCACCTGCCACGATGGTTTCATACTCGTGTATCAAATTCATCCTCCTCCCCGATGCCGTTCTCTTTCTGTCCCCAAAAAAAATTGCATTATTTAAAACTTTCACCCGAAAATGGGTCGTGTCCGTTGTCTGTAGTCAGGACTAAAATGGCTACTTTTTCAGTTAGTTGCGATGATTTACAGTTCAAACAACCTTGTTACATAACGTATTTAAATCACTTATACAACGGACCACTGACAACAGACAACGGACACTACCCGAAAATGGACATTTTCGATTTCACGCTGCGGGTTACTCATTATAGGACAGGACCGCGGTCATAACATTCCGGGAAAGATCAAAGGCCCTTTATCCTGTCCACATCCTCCGGTGAAATGACCCCGGCCCTGCCTTTCGTAAGCAGCCAGATCCTTGCCGCCTCGTCAATTTCTTCGGCGATGTTCAGGGCCTCCTGGAAACTCTTTCCAACGGTAACCAGTCCGTGATTCTGAAGCAACAGGGCCGGTGATTTTGTCCCGGTAAAGTGCCGGCTGACCGCCGTGGTCAATTCCTTGGAGCCGGGCACCATAAAGGGAATCAGAACCAAAGGGTAAGCGAAATACACAAAACCGGGGGTAACGGGCGGAAGCGATTCCTTTCCCGGCTCCATCAGGGCGCCGGCCGCGATGACGTGAACCCCGTGTGTGTGGCAGACCACATTGATCTCAGGCCTCGATCGCAATATTCCTGTGTGTAAATCGATATCTTTAGTCGGTATGCCTCCTGTTATAACCTTGCCTCTCAGGTCGACCGTAATGATATTATCTTCCGATACATCACGCAGTGAAAAACCGGTTGGTGTAACCAGGGCATTCTGTCCAAGTCTCATTGAAAGATTTCCCCCTACACCGCTTACGAGACCCGTGGTATAAAGCAGGTGACAGGACCGGATAAATTCTTTCTTTAACGGCTCATTGTTCTTAACATGTTGAGATGAACTTTCTATGAGTTCATTATTCATTGGATCTCCTCGCAGAAATTGAACATTTTACGAGACCGTCAACCATCTTTTTTCTCATTCGCCGATTGATCGAACCGGCTGGTGTACCAGTCTATCTGACGGCAGATTCCCCTGATAACACGGGTCTCCCCCGTCCTGAGCTGAAGCCTTGAAAAAAATCTTCGGATATTCAGCATCCAGTGCTCGGGATTCTGCGGGTTTAAAAAACCGATCTTCATGAGAACGGACCGGAGATGTTCGTACATCCCTTCCAGTTCAAAACTGTTTGCGAGGCGGGGAACGTCTTGCTCCACGGATCCATTCCCTGTCACGAAGATTTCATAGCAGACAATCATGACCGCTTGGGAGAGATTAAGGGACGCGAATTCAAAGGTAGGGATTCTGGTAATCGTATGGCAATAACGCAATTGTTCGTTGGAAAGACCTCTGTCCTCGGGGCCGAATAGAATGGCAATCCTGTTTTCCCGGGAGACGGCCGTAAGATCCCCTGCAAGATTTCTGGGGTTCGTCAGTGCCGGGCGTGCGGTTCCTGATCTGGCCGTGGTACCGGCCACATACTGAAAGGGGCCCAGTGCGCTTCCGAGATCATCATGGACTTCCATCTCTTCAATGATGTCGATAGAATGTACGGTGGCCGTCTTGAGGATCCGGGTCAGGTCACAGTTTTTGGGATTAACCAGGACCAGCCTCCGGATATCCATGTTTTTCATGGCCCTTGCCGCGGCCCCGACGTTTTCGGGAATCTGAGGCTCCACGAGGACAATGGTGATATTCTCCCTTTTAATCCTGCTCATCAAGCGTCTGCTTTCATCCTTCATGCCGGAATCTCCGGAGGGAGATTTTATCTTTTTTGACCGAATTCGTCACCTGCTTTTTGACATATGAAAGGATCTAATCTATACTCCCTTAATAAGTGCTCATCCATAAACTAACTTTTTGGATTCGCGCTATCAGCTATCAGCATTCAGCTATCAGCAAAACACATGAATAACAAAGATTTGGCTGACTGCTGATCGCTGATCGCTCCATCCAGAAATGGACTGTCTCTGGATGGACACAAATTATTGTAAATCCGTTTAAATCAAATGATTCCATCAAGATTAACGATAACGGTTCAATCCTTTCGTTCTCACGAGGCCGTCGAATGCACCTGAAAAAGGTTACACTCTTCCCTGAGAAATTCCCGGATGCAAATCTCTATCCCTTCAACATCAGACTCTTTCGGACCACAACAGATATTCCCTTCCATTCCCCGGTCACTTTCTTTATCGGAGAAAACGGCACGGGGAAATCCACCCTCCTGGAGGCCCTGGCCCAGAAATGCGGTATCCATATATGGCGCGATGTTATCAAAACGCGTCTTGAAATCAACCCCTATGAGGGGGAATTGTATAGATTCCTTGCGGTCCAATGGACGGATGGGGCCGTTTCAGGATCCTTTTTCGGGTCGGAAGTGTTCAGGGATTTTGCCAGATACTTAGATGAATGGGCGGTCGCGGATCCGAGGATACTTCGTTACTTCGGTGGAAAATCCCTGATGACCCAATCCCACGGTCAGTCTCTCATGTCCCTGTTCCGGGCCCGCTATCAAATAAAAGGGCTGTATCTTATGGATGAACCGGAAACGGCGCTGTCACCAAAGAGCCAGATCGAACTCCTCAAGGTGATAAAAGATATGGGCGACGCGGGACATGCCCAATTCATTATTGCCACCCATTCCCCCATACTGTTAGCATGCCCGGGGGCCGACATATATAGTTTTGATAACAGCCCTTTAAAGACGGTCGAATACGAGGATACCGATTACTATCGAATATATAAGAGTTTTTTAGAAAACAGAATGAAATATTTAGAGACTATTTAGTGCTCATCCGAAAACTAACGTTTCCGGATTCGCGCTATCAGCACTCAGCATTCAGCGCTCAGCCAAAGCCTCTAAAAACAAGGGATTAGCTGAAGGCTGACCGCTGATCGCTGAAGGCTCCATCCAGAAATATCCTATTTCTGGATGGATACTATTTAGCCCTCATTCCGGGGTCTTCGTCCGCCGCAGTGGTCCCGGTAAGGCGGTGGAAAGGAGCCCAGTAGGCCCGCCTGATAGTCTTTATTCCGCGCTCCGCAGCCCTGCCGGTCGTATATACAAATGAATAAAGGGCCGGAACAACAACCAGTGTCAGAACCGTGGCCAGGGCCAGGCCGAAGATAACCGAGATGGCCATGGAACTCCAGAACTGGCTTGATTCGCTGATCCAGGATATCTCCATCTTGTGAAAATCATAGGAGATACCCGTAACCATGGGCAACAGTCCGAGTATCGTTGTTATAGCGGTGAGCAATACGGGCCTCAGCCGGGTACATCCCGCGGCGATGATGGCCTCTTTTGTAGCCATTCCTCTCTCACGCAGGCGGTTGGTATAGTCGATAAGGACAATGGCGTTGTTAACCACGACTCCTGCCAGGGAAAAAATAGCGACACCGGTCATGACGATGCCGAAGGGAAATCTCATGACCGTTAGACCGAACAGGACCCCTCCGAGGGAAAGGATCAGCGAGGTCATGATTATCAATGGCTGGGAGACGGAGTTGAACTGGGAGACGAGTATAATGATAATAAGAAATACGGCTGCAGCAAAGGCCTTTTCAAGAAATTCTTCCGCCTCCTTCTGCATATCCAGTTCCCCCGTAAACCGGATCTTATACCCGGGCGGTATATGAAAACCGGCAAGCATTTTTTCGGCCTGGGCGCGAACCACGGGACCGGGGACCTTTGTTTCATCCACATTGGCCTTTACTGTCACCACCCTTTCATGATTAATCCTGTTAATCTGGCTCAGGCCGCCCGTGACCTCGAATTTTGTAATGGTGCTCAAGGGAACCAGGCCCGCGGGCGTCGGTAGAAGAAGCTCTCGAAGTATGTCTGTGTTCTTTCGATCCGACTCGGATAGCTGGACCGTGATATCGTAGTCTTCATCAGCCTCCCGAAAGGTGGAGACCTTCATACCGTTGAAGGCTACCTTCAGGGCAAACCCGACCGTGTTTGTTGATAGGCCCAACATGGCAGCCCTTTGCCGGTCGATGCCTACCTTTACCGTCGGTGAACCGGAAACATAATCATCCCGTATATCCTGAATAAAAGGGATCTTTTCGAGTACCTTGTGGATTTCATGCGCCATTCGGCCCATCACATGATAATTGTCCCCGGAAATCTCGATATTGATGGCGGCCCCTATGGGAGGTCCGTGCTCCTGTTCGGATACACTAATCTTTGCCCCGGGGATATCCTTTATCCTTCCTCGAATCTTTTCTATTGTCGCCGGAGAAGGATCATTCCTTTCTTCCATATCGTAAAACTGCACACCGATATGATTGGGGGAATTATTCTCAAAGGCCGATTGCCCGCCGGTCACCGCCACCGTTCTGGAATAGATATGCTTGACATCGGTCATGTCCGTAAGGCCTCTGACTTTTATGCCGGTTCGAAGGGTATGGATTTTATCCTCCCCTGAATCGTAATAGCATTGGGCCGGGTCTTCATCGGGTGAGGCTAAGCCGGACCCGGCTCCCTTGCAAAGCGCGACTTCCACCTGCCGTGCGATCCGGTCCGAATATTTCAGATCAGCGCCTTCAGGCATGTCCAGGTTTACATAGATCCCGTCCGGTTCAAAGGAGGGGAAGAATTCTATGGACTTTTCGAGTCCCACCCTGTAAACCCATATCATGGCCATGGAGATAACGATCAGAAATGCCATGGATAAAACCGCTAATCTATGGTTAAGAGCGCTGCTGAGCAGGCTTCGGTAAGCCTTGAGCAACGGCCCTCTCACCGTGATGGGGGCCTCGCCCGCGCGCTCGATCTCATCTGCCGTAACCTTGATACCGGTAAAACGATGCCCGTAAGGCAGGCGGAGGAAAATAGCGGCCAGGGCGGGATTTATCACAAGGGCTACAAAGAGAGACGATGATAGTGTGATGATCACGGTGATGGGGAGGTATTTCATAAACTCACCCATTATTCCCGTCCAGAAAAGGAGAGGGAAAAAGGCGGCCACCGTTGTAAGGGTTGAAGCTGTCACGGGCTGGGCCACCTCTGCGGTCGCCTTGACCGCGGCCTGCAGACGGGGTACGCCCTGCTCCATGTAGCGGAATATGTTTTCAACAATAACAATGGCGTTATCCACCAGCATGCCCAGGGACAGGGTAAGAGAGAAAAGGACGACCATATTGAGCGTGATGCCCAGGGCCTGCAGGATCATGAAGGATATGAGCATGGAGAAGGGGATGGCAAGGCCCACCAGAATGGCGTTTCGAATACCCATGACAAAAAGAAGAACCACGATAACCAGTATGAGGCCTGTAATGATATTATTCTCAAGGTCCATCACCATGGTATGGATGTTCTCTGCCTCATCCATAAGTTTCGTAACGGTGGTGCCTTTCGGCCATGAAGGCTCCATTCTCTCAATGATTCGATCAACCTCATCGGCAATGCGAGGTATATTCTCACCAGCACGCTTTTTGATCTGAATATTGATCGCCTGGCGTCCGTCAAGGCGAGAGCGGCCCGTCTCGTCCTTAAATCCGTCCACTACTCTTGCCACATCCTTTAGATATACGGGACGACCTTCGTAGGTTCCGACGATTAAACCATATATCTCCTCAGGGCCCCTGAACTCCCCGGGGACCCGGAGCTGGAATCGTCCGTCCCCCATGCGGATTCCGCCGCCTGATACATTAAGATTTTCTTCGGCAATTACCTTCTGGAGCCCGACTATGGACAGGCCGTAATAGGCCAGCTTGTCGGGATAGGGCTCGACCCTTATCTCACGCTCCAGACCCCCGGTAATCTCTGCATCCAACACCCCTTTTATGGCCTCGATCTCTTCTTCAAGTGTTTCCGCGATCTCCTTGAGCCTGACCTGCCCTATTGTACCGGACAAAGAGAGGATGAGAATGGGCAGCTCGGAGATATTAACCTCCATGACTTCCGGGTCATCCTGAAGATCGGAAGGGAGTTCAGGCTTTGCCATATCCACCTTGTCCTTGGTCTTGGGAAGGACTTCGTCTATGTCAGTACCCGCAACAAACTCTATGACAATGGAACTCAGGCCCTCTGTGCTGGATGACTTGATCTGCTTCACGGCTTCAAGGCCCTTCAGCTTTTTTTCGATGGGAATCGTAATGGACTTCTCAATGTCTTCAGGTGCAACTCCCGGATAACTTGTGCTTATGAAGATATAGGGAATGGTAATATCGGGGGACGATTCGCGTGGTAAAGAACGATAGGCCATAAAACCGAACACGGTGATTACCAATACGATCACAACCACACTGATTCTTTTTCTAACGGCTGTCTCGGTAATGATCATCATGATTCAAGAATTTCTCCAGGGTCACTGACATTCTTTATGACCTCTACATTCTGCCCTCCATCCAACAGGCGGTGCCCGACAATGATCACCCTGTCTCCGGTTTCCAATCCAGATGTTACCTGGACCTGCCACCCCGTTAATATACCGAGTTTAACGGGACGCTTTTCAGCCACCCTGTTCTTTTCTATATAGACAAAGCTATCATCACCCCGGGTAATGATCGAGTAAAGAGGGATGGATATGGCGCCCCTGAATACCTTTTTTACGATAACCGCGCGCGCGAACATGCCGGGCAGGATTCGGCCCTCCGGATTCTGGACGACCAGGTCCAGATCATATAGCTTCGCCAATGTGCGGGGCTGGCGGGAAAGAAAAATCTTTTTTCCCGTAAATGTGCGTTTTCCCAGGGCCTCGATGATCACCTCCGCTTCATTCAAATCAAAGACCGCGGCCACGTCGCTCTCGGGAATGCCCACGGTGACCTTGACCTTGTCATACTGAAGGATCTGGGCCACGGGCTTGTCCATCATCATCCAGTCTCCGATTTTAGCAGTAATTTCGTTCAATCTTCCGCTGATAGGGGCCTTAATCCTCGTGCGGCTTAAGGCGAGCCTTGCTTCCTCCAACTGGGAGTTGAGGTCCTTAAGCCTGGCATCCACCTTCTCTAAATCCGTGACGGCCGCTATCCTGTTCTTTGTGAGCCTGGAAATACGTTCATGATCCAGGGTCGCTAATTGGCAATTCGCTTCTATTCGCTCTAATCTGGTGCGATAATCCCGGTCATCGAGTTCCACCAGTACCTGGCCTTTGCTCACAAGCTGGCCTTCGCTGACCAGTACTTTGACCACCTGACCCGGCACCTCGGCCTTTACCCAGAGATTTTCATAAGGTTCCACGGTCCCCGGCAGGCTGATCTTGTCCTCAATTCGTTTCGGCTTGAGGGTCAGCGTAATCACCTTTACCGGCGGGTCCTCATTTTTTATGGCGGCTTTTTTAGCCTCCTCCAGTCGCCTGCCCTTTTCACCGATCATTGTGCCTGTTCGGATAACAAACGCGAGTATGCCGATCACGATCAGCCATGGGAAAAATCCCCAGAAAAATCGGAGTACTCTTGTCCCCTTCTTTTTTTCCCTCTCATTCATGTTCACATTTCCTTTCTAATGCAGGGCGGGAAAATATTCGTTATAAAAAAGGCCTGCATAGGCCATGTCTCTTTCGAATGTTAAAAAACAAACGGGAGATTGCATCCTGTTTCACTAACGTTTTCGAACACCCGGAAAAGTTTGATACCACATGCCTTTGATATCCGAGATGTTCGCGAGAATATATGAGAAGGTATTTTTTGTGTCAAGCTTCAAGAAAAAGATATTATAATTGAAATCCGATTTTTCTTATTTTAATTTTATTTGCATATATTTATGGATTCTATCCTGTGTATAGTATAGATCATGCAATTTTCTTACCAGATGGATCGTGTTTATATTTAGGAACCTTCACTGGTCAGTAGAGGTTTATTCCTTCTCGTTTCAAATATTTTCTTTTCCCTTCTTGACAATTTCCTCTTATCGGTGCCGATTAAGGTAATTCGGGAATGTAAAGAATCTTTTAATAACTTGTAAAAAAGTGTTAAAAAAATGTAAAAGGGTGTAAAACGACATCCATGATTCCAGGATTCTTTAAATGGAACATTTATTGGAAAGAAAGGTATTATCCGAAATCTGGAGACAGGTAAAATGGATAAAATATCCATAAAAAGCTATGAAAAATATATCAAAGGGCTCATGGATATCAGCCAGGCCATTACCTCGGACCTCTACCTTGAGGATATCCTCAAGTTGATCGTCATGGTAACCGCTAATGTTACAGGTGTTCAGATCTGTTCTCTATGGCTGATAGATGAGAGTGAAGAACCCAAAAAGATCCGGCTAAAGGCTACACAAGCCATTGACCAGGAGTATGTGAAAGACAGGGCCCTAACTATGGACGAAGGGGTGGTGGGGTTTGTGGCCTCCAACAACAGTCCATTGATCGTCGATAATGTATTAAAGGAGAAAAGGTTCAAGGAAAAAGAAATGGCAAAAAAATTAGGTCTTGTCTCCATGGTTAGTGTCCCTCTTCAGTTAAACAATCAAAAAGTGATTGGTGTTCTCAACTGCTTTACCGCAAAACCCCACAAATTCTCTGAAACGGAGGTAAACCTGATCACTACGGTCGCAAACCAGGCCGCTGTTGCTATTCTCAACACGGAGCTCATGGTAAAGACGAAAGTGATCCAGGAGGAACTCGAGACCCGAAAATTGGTGGAACGGGCCAAAGAGGTACTCATGCGACGCCGGAAAATGAAAGGAGGCGAGGCCTACCGCTGGATTCAGAAGCGTAGCATGGATTCACGCAAACCCATCCGATATATTGCAGAGGCCATTCTACTCTCAGATGAGCTTTGATTGCCTTTCATCCCTTCACTTCTGAAGATCATGAAAACCTTCCAAAGATTTTATTACAACTAACAAAATATTTAAGACTATAAGTAAAAAATCTTGACAAATTGAATAAGTTCAGCTAACGAGAATCTGAAATCTTTAGTATAAATTGGATTCCGCACAAAGGCGTGCGGGATATCATGGATTATTACCGGACAAAGGCGTCTATCCCCCCGGGGAAACGACGCCTTTTTATATGAAAAAGCCAGATTACCCCGTGCATAGCGAGGCATGCACCGTGCTGAGCATACGGGTACTGCACGGGGATGAATGTCTAATATGGGATGGGCTTTTTCATTGGAAGAAGCCCCGACCTGTGGTCGGGCTTCTTCACTTCCACTAACCACAAAAAAGGAGGGAATTATGTCATTCAGCAAACCGAATCGAAGCGCTGCAACCATAACCACGACCCGCGTTGAGCCTGCACCCGTTTCCGGGATCTGTGTGACCTGCCTGGACGGGTGTGAGGGACCCTGTGAGATCGGGCGTTCCGCCCTGAAAGGGCGGGAGATGATCTATCCACAACCTTTCGGGAAAGTAACCGCAGGTGCAGATAAGGAGTATCCGATAGATTTCTCTCATTTTAATATTCAGGGAACCTGCGTGGGTGCGATCGGTGTTGATGCCGATCCGGATGTCGCCACATTTCCGGCCGTCGACTGTACAACTGTTTTGGGAGCGGATGGTGGTATAAAACTCGACTTTCCGGTTTTTACCGGCGCTCTCGGTTCCACCGATGTAGCCCGAATCAATTGGGAAGATATGGCGGTTGGTGCCGCCATATCCGGCATTTTAGTCGTGGTTGGTGAAAATGTCTGTGGAATGGATCCGCAGGCCGAAATCAAAAACGGCAGGATCACCAAATCACCCGAGATGGAACGGCGTATCAATACCTATAAACAATGGTACGACGGTAAAGGAGGCATCACGATTCAAGCGAATGTGGAAGATACAAAATTAAGGGTCCCCGAATATGTTATTGAAAAGCTTGGTATAGAGATCTTCGAGCTGAAATGGGGGCAGGGAGCAAAGGATATTGGCGGTGAGGTGAAGCTACCCAGCCTGGAAAGGGCCTTGCAGCTTAAGGAGCGCGGCTACATCGTCCTGCCTGATCCGACCACTCCCGCGGCCCGGGAGGCCTTCAATTCCGGCGGGATCTCTGAATTCGAAAGACACTCAAGACTGGGAATGGTTGACGAAGATTCCTTCTACAAATCCGTTGAGCACTTGCGGAGCGTAGGAGCAAAATACGTAACCTTGAAGACCGGTGCCTATCGGCCGGCAGACCTTGCCCGTGCATTGAAATTCTCTTCTGAAGCAAAGATAGACCTGTTGACTATCGACGGTGCAGGTGGCGGTACAGGCATGAGTCCCTGGCGTATGATGAATGAGTGGGGTATCCCGACGGTTGAGCTGGAATGTCTGACATACAGGATGTGTGAGTGCTTGAAGGCAAAGGGAGCTTATATTCCTCCCATCGCCATGGCCGGTGGATTGTCACTTGAGGATCATATCTTTAAGGCAATAGCCTTAGCCGCTCCCTATGTAAGGGCCATCTGCCTGGGAAGGGCCATAATGACAGCGGCCATGGTAGGGAAGACCCACGGTAAGCTGATGACCGATAAGACGGAGCTGGAAGGGGAAGAGGTGGAGACAGGATATCTGAAGCTGTTTGCAGTAGGTTCGCAATTGAAAGAAAGATTTGGCAAGGACTTTGGCAAGATCCCGGCGGGAGCCATAGGGATGTATTCCTATATCGATCGCCTGCGTCAGGGTCTCCAGCAACTTATGGCAGGAGAAAGAAAATTCGCCATCCAGTACATTGATCGTAACGATCTCGTGGCCCTGACAAGGGAGGCCGCCGATGTATCAGGTATCCCCTATGTAATGGAATCGGACCAGGAGGAGATCAATAGGATATTAGGATAATATGGATGGTCGGTCCTTACAAATTAGTCGTTTAGGTGTCCTTTACAGGGAACCGTGATCACTCCAAACCGAAAGGAGATAAAAATGCTTAACGTTATCTGCAAACATAATTGTAAAGATTGCTATGCGCTAAGGGTATGTGCGGTTAAAGCCATAAAAGATCAACAGGGTTCTATCTATGTGGAAACCGACGATTGTATCGGCTGTCTTTCCTGTAAGACATCCTGTGTCACTTTCGGTTACAAGGCCCTGGAAGATAAGACTGCTGAGTGGTTGTTGGGTGTCGCTTGAAAAAACGACCTCCACCCTCCCCTCTCACCATGTAAAATCACCGAAGGGAGTGAGGTTTTTTTATGCACGGCTATATGGGTCGATGCCTTCGGGTTAACCTGACAGAAGAAGATCTTCGGATAGAGGAGGTCCCTATAAACTTCCTGGAAAAGTATATGGGAGGACGGGGTTTGGGCGTCAAAGTGCTCTCCGAGGAGATAGATCCCCTTGTTGATCCCCTGTCTCCTGAAAATAAGCTTATCTTTGTCGCCGGCCCGCTGGTAGGTACCGGCGCGGTTACCGGTGCCTCATGCAATGTGGTCACGAAGAGTTCCCTCTCCGGGACAGTAGGCTGTGCCAAAATGAGAGGCCATTTTGGGGCTGAGCTGAAATTCTCCGGTTTTGACATGATCATTGTAGAGGGGAAGGCGGGATTCCCGGTCATCCTTACCATTATGGATGACAAAATCAAAATACAGCCAGCCCCTGAATATTGGGGGCGTACGACCGCTGAAACAGAAGACCTTTTAAAAAAAAGCCTGAGCGGCAAATGGACATGCAGGGAGACATATCTGGTATCCATAGGGCCCGCGGGTGAGAGGCTGCTCCCGCTAGCCAACATCATTAATGACGGGTTCCTGTCCGTGGGCGGCGCCGGTATCGGCGCTGTGATGGGATCAAAGAATCTCAAGGCGATCGCCGTCAAAGGAAGCCATTCCCTTAACGTTGCTGACAGCAGCCGTTTCATGCAAGTCGTCACCACCCTGATCAATAAATTGAACAGTGCCCCTTTGACCTCTCAATCCATGTCAGCCCTGGGTTCGGCGTTCTTCGTCGGTCTCTGTTATCAGAAGGG
>CAYTUL010000013.1:0-18454 GCA_964441135.1 uncultured Desulfobacteraceae bacterium
TATCCTTGTGGATGATGTGGCCACTACCGGTAGCACTCTGAATGAGTGTGGACGGGTCTTGAAAAAGGCAGGCTGTATTAAAGTAATATGCCTGGTTCTGGCAAGAACTTCCGGCTATTAAGCCTTTACCCTGGCAAAACGTGCAATTCTGTTACCGCCTCCATGGATGTAATGTACGACACTGGAGATGTTATGGAAACTTATCGTGAAAAAATAAAAGGACTCAGGGATGCCAAAAAGGAGATTGATTTACTCAAAGCCGGGGGGAAAAGGATCGTTTTTACGAACGGCTGTTTTGATATCCTCCATCCGGGCCATGTTCGTTACTTGTCTCGGGCCAGGGGATTAGGAGATTACCTTGTCGTGGCTGTAAATAGCGATAGATCTGTAAAGGCACTGAAAGGCACTAAAAGGCCCATTATCCCCCAGGATGAAAGGGCCGAAATCCTTGCTGCCATGGAATTGGTGGATGCCGTGGTCATTTTTGATGAGGATACGCCCGAGAAAACCATCCGGTTCCTGATGCCCCATATTCTTGTAAAGGGAGAAGACTGGCGTGAGGAAGACATTATAGGATCCGACATAGTCAAGGCCGCCGGCGGAGAAGTAATACGCATTCCATTTATAAACGGGTTTTCAACCTCGAAAATAATTGATAAAATAAAGAACATGGCTTTTTAATATTATGTGAAATATTTTTCCCCCATTCGCTGACCGCACTGAGTCTTCGAAATGGTCAGATGAAATAAGATTAATCATAAAAACTGGGAACGGGAGATTCGAATATGACAACAAAGGCTTTACTCGTAACTATGGCAGGGTACCCTATGGTGCCTTCAAATTTTTTACCAGATAATGGTTTGGCCCAATTAGCCGCCATCCTCATTGATGAAGGCCATGATGTCAAGATATTAGATATGAATACGCCTGAACTTATGGACCGCCTTTTTCCAGAGAAATTCCGAAGGCCCATCAGACAGATTATGGAAGCCAAGATGGCAGGAGATTTGCCTCCAGAAGAAGAGTCCCGTCTTGAAGAGATCGAGCGCCTCATAGAGTCGCACCGCGAGGTGGAGTTTGTTCGTATGGGTGAAGAATTGGCCCGAACAATCCAGGCTGAAAAGGCTGATTGGGTTGGTTTCAAGTTGTGGAACGGTGATGGGTTTTCCGGCTCTAACCTCATGGCTAAGGCGGTCAAGGGATTGATACCTGATATCCCGATAATTGCAGGAGGCTCTCAGGTCGATTTCTTTGATGAATTTCTTCTTGAAGTGGAAACAGGTTTCGACTTCTTCAGTCTTGGAGAAGGAGAGCATACTATTAAAACATTTGCTGATTTTGTAGAAGGTCGGACGGAGATAGAAGACGTTCCGAATATATTCTTCCGTAAGAATGGCCAAAAAATACGCACGAAGACATCCAGGGTTCCTGACTTAAATTCTCTTCCTTTAACCATATATGCTCCAGAAATCTATCCGGCTATGGGTCATTCGGGAAAGTTACGAATGGGTGTCTACGAAGAGACGAGAGGCTGCCCTCACAGGTGCCCTTTTTGCAATCATCCTCTCAAGGTCGGACATCAGATGCGCTTTAAAGATGTCAACCATGCAGTTGACGAGATGATGGAATTAAAAAAGCGCTACGGTTTTTTTGCGTTCAGGCTTGGAGGATCATATACCCCCAGCAAGTATCTACGCCAATTAGCTATCAGACTTATTGAGATGGAAGCGAACATTGAGTTCTGTGGCTATGGGCGTATTAGCGACGCCAGAGATGCAGATTTTGAGCTTTTTTATAAGGCGGGATGCCGGTCACTGTTTTTCGGTGTGGAGTCTGGCAATCAGATGATTATTGATAGGATCAATAAAGGATACAGGACAGAACATAGTGTCGATATCCTCAAATCTTCACATAATTCCGGCATCTTTACTATCACCAGCCTTATATTTCCGAATCCCGGAGAAACCGAGGAAAGCCGCGATGAAACATTGAGACTAATCAGGGAGGTAAAACCTGATGGCGTTCCGGTCTTATTTCCACTGCTTTTACCCGGAAGTGGGTGGTGGAAAGATCCGGAAAAATTCGGTTTTCAAGTGCCTGATCGTAATGAATATCTTCATAGCCTTGTTAATTACAAGGCGAGGCTTGTGTACCCTCCACGATTCTGGCCTGAAATGCTTTATCGAATTGATGATAAACCTTTCAAACAATATGCAACAGAAGCCGAAGAGATAACCAAAGCCATTGATGCTATGGGTCCGGTGACACGCATCTCTGATGAAATTGCCCTTCTATCAATGCATTCCGGCCTTGATGCACGGGAGTTTGGTAACTATTGCCGTTGGTGTTTTGTTACAGGAGACACGGATAAGATGCAAAAATTGATTGATAAAATCAATATGGCTTAAAGTTTGCGGATAACATCCCTAAGGTTTCCTCTATATAATTGATATAGGCGGGCAACATTTTACTACTTCCTAACCATCGCATACCGTCCGTTACATATTTTACTCCGCACTTCTCAAGAATCTGTTTTGGTTTTCCATCGTATTCGCCAAAAAAGATAAACTCCTGTTTTTTCTCATCAGTGAAAAAACGAATCGCCTGTGCCATAAGTTGTGCCAAGAGCATGTCATCTTGCTTCGCCTCTTGTGTGAGGAACACAATCCTACAACAATTGAGTAGATTAAAGGTGTTGACCCCTTCATCACCCGTTTCCGCGATGAGTGCTGCCAGAGGTTTTCCAGCTACCATTGCAAAAAATATCCGCCTTTTACGCTCATAGTTATAATGGAGACATCGTCTGGAAAAGTCTTCCAGAGTGATCTCATCCTCATTGTAAGAGTAAGCCTCAAATTCTCTTTCATGGAGATTTCCCCGAAGATATTGAGAGAGCATTTGGAGCAACATCGGGTTACTGGGTACAATATCCACGCCTCTCATCACCATCTGCGACCCAACCTTTTCAGGATAAAGTAAGCATTTGTGTAAGTGATACCGGTCATACACAAAGTCCTCACATCTCGGGTATGAACCTAAAAATCGTCCATAAAGTAGATCATTCCATGTTTTATCCGCATGGAAATAAGAAAGAAAGTATTCAGTATGAATGAGATGCCTGAGAATGTACAAAAATCCGGACACTAACTCACGACCAACATCAAATATATTTTTCCGAATCCGCCTGTCGATGCTCAAATGGTGGCCGAGACTCGTTTTAGGATAAAGCAGATTCATTGAAACTGTAGCGACGGGTTTTTCTTTTTGAAATAGAATCAGATTCTGATTAATCCGTGAGTGTTCAGGATGTTTCCCCCAGGCTTCAAAGAAACGTTTTTTCAGTACAGGTCGGAGAGAAGGTGTTACTTCTTTTCCTATGTAGTTTGAATTCTTTAATACTTCCCAAAAAATTAAGGTATCTTCCTTTTTACCGATTTTCAATCTCTCGTGGGTTGCCAACAAAACATAGCGCATCCAGATCTCCTTCTCTTTATGGCATATGAACTGGAGAATCTCAAAACCATATGCCATCTTATCAAGGTGAGTATGTATGCTGCGAATAACCCCTTCAACTCGTACCGGCCCTTCCGGCAAATTCAAAGTCACATCGTTTATATGTTCACCCGGAAACAGGAGATCCCTTTCCGGATCAAAGGGAAAGGAAAATCCTTTGGCGCCTATATCTAAAACTGACTTTTTCAGATAAACACCGGGCAGTCTGGAATGTTTGATTACCAAGTTTACGTGGTCAGGATCCGGAGAAATACGGAGAGAATCGCGAAATCCCCTCTGCTGTATAAAAAAAGGTAAAGTAATCATCAAAAAATTCAATTCGGCTCGAAAAACCTTCGCTTTAAAAAAATTGATCGCATTTGAACCTGGAAAAGAAAAAATATACTCCTTTCCTGTTTCAATAATATCCTCTTTTCCGCCATTTATCGCGATTTTAATAAGCGAACGACTCTCATCATTCAATAATTCCTCTACTTGAAGTGTCACCGGAAGTAGCAAGTCTCCGCTGTATATTAGAAGCGGTTGATGTCGAAATAAGCAATGGTATTTAAAAAGCTCACAAATGACCCTTTTGTTTCCCTTTTCAATTGAGACCCCGTCTCCAGGATAACCTTTTGACAGTTTCTGATTTTCTTCAAGAAAGTTATCAATAAGAAATCTTGACAGTATGCCAAGGGTCTCCTGATCCATCTCCTGAAATCTGAAGCCAGCCTTGAAAATTCCGCCTTTTTCAGCGGCCCATATGGGAGTAATTCTGGTTTCCAGGCATGGATAATCTGCAAATTTTAATACTATCCAGTCCTTTTTCAGATCAAAAATTCTTCCGTTCGGGACAAAAAAGCTTGCTCCGCTCGCGCTAATATCCTTAATAAGATCCCCGGAATAATCCGGCGGATCTTTAACTTCAACCTGATCTTTATTAACTTTAAATCGATAAGAATCTCTTCGATCTTCCCTCATCACCATTCTCCGTGACAGACTTACTTAGCCCTTCAATTGTTTAAGGTTCATCCATAGGATATGCCAGTTATAATCTTTATTCTAAAATTCGCACGATTCAGTTCATATTGGCATTTGTCCTGTCTTAGAATTCAATCAGTCTAACCTTTTGTATTAGTCATTTAATGAGACAATTAATGTAATAGATTTCGGAAAATGAACAAATTATCTTAAATTTTTATGAATGATATCTATCTAATTTACTAAAGATAATATCTTTGAAAAACTCAGGAAATAGTCTCTTTCAAATTCAAGTTTTTTTCTTTTGAGCCGATAAAGTAAGTGTAAAAATGCATATTCATGTAGGAAGTAAATTAACATCTAAGATTCAAACAAAAATGTCTAAAACAACAATATTTATATTGATTAACCTTACCATAAGCTAAAAGTGTGAGGTATTTTATATGGTTTTCATCAATAATCTCTATAAGGTTCCTTTGATTTTTAGAACCTTTTTTTACAATTTAACATCCTCTTCTGAAGAAGACAAATTGGAGTACTGGCGTGAACGAATATTCATTTCCATTTTTCTTACTATAACCATATTTGGCATTTTTATTTACATTCCAAGTGTTATACTATCGGCTAATTTGGAACTCTGGTGGATCGTTGTAGCTGATACCGCTATGTACTTTTGGATAATCAGCGTTATTGCATTTCGTCATATTCCATTCAAAATTCGCGCCATAAATGGGTCACTTGTTTTTTATACACTCGGTTTGTTGCTAATGATAATCGTAGGACCTGCCGGAGCAGGGTTTATCTGGCTTTTTGTTTTTCCTGTCATAACTGGTATTCTATTAGGTCTGATTCCTGCAATCTTCTCATTGGTTATAAATTTGATCACTCTAACCATTCTTGGCCTGATGATATACTCAAACCTCCTGCATTGGGAAATGTTGGCAAATTACACGGCTGAGATATGGATCGTTACCGGACTGAGCTTTATATTTCTGAACATAGTAGTTTCCATTTCATTGTCCGTATTATTAGAAGGTCTAAAGACCAGTATGGAAAATGAGAAGTCAATAAGTAGCCGGCTCGAAAAAGAGCATATAAAATTAGTCGATACAAACAGACAATTGAAAAAGGAAATGAGGGATCGTCAGCTTTCTGAAAATGAAAAAAAAGATTTGAAAGCCCAGCTCCTACAGGCCCAAAAGATTGAGTCCATTGGTACCTTAGCCGGAGGCATCGCCCATGACTTTAATAATATCCTTTCCCCTATAATCGGATTTACCGAAATGACCATGGATGATGTTCCGGAATCCAGTACGGCTGCCCGGAACCTTCAAGAGATTTATGTTGCGGCAAACCGGGCAAAAAACCTGGTGAAGCAGATCCTCGAATTTAGCCGAACGAATATCCAGGATTTCAAGCCTATTAAAATCCAGGACGCTATTGAAGAATCCCTGAATCTTTTAAGGGCATCGATCCCTTCAACGATCGAGATTGTCCGGAATATTGATGACAACTGCAGGCCGATTATGGGTGATTCGACACAGATACATCAGTCCATAATGAACCTCTTCACCAACGCGTATCATGCCATGCCGGATTCAAGGGGGAAAATTGAAATATCCCTTGAGGAAATTGACGCCATATCTGAAAATCTTATGGAAAAACTTGATTATTCAGCCGATCGATATGCGAGGCTCTCAATTAGCGATACGGGCCACGGCATTGGACCGGCGATCCTGGAGCGTATATTTGAACCTTATTTTACTACAAAAGAAAAGGGTAAAGGGACCGGATTGGGATTATCGGTTGTTCATGGCATCGTAAAAAGTCATAAAGGCGATATCCTGGTACACAGTGAGCCGGGCAAGGGGACAAGATTTGATATCTATCTTCCACTGATTGATAAAAAAATCGTTGAAAGCGAGAAGGATCTTACAGAACCCCTGCTAAAAGGATCAGAGCGTATCCTGCTCGTGGATGACGAAGAGCAGATATTATTTATGGAAAAACAGATGTTGGAACGTCTCGGATACTCGGTCGAGATCAGGACCAGCAGCGTTGAAGCCCTTAAACTTTTCAGATTCAAGCCCGACAATTTTGATCTTGTAATAACAGATATGACAATGCCGAACATGACGGGCCTGGAATTGTCCAAACAGCTTTTGAGTATCCGGCCGTACGTCCCTATTATACTCTGTACCGGCTACAGTGAGACAATCACCAAAGAAAAAGCAAAAGCGTTTGGAATCAGTGCCTTTGTGATGAAACCGATTACCATGAACGAGATTTCAAAAATAATACGGCAGGTCCTGGATAAGCAAGCTTCTCAAAAACCAATCAATCTCCAGCCTCATCTCGATCCTCAGCTTTATGCTATTCAATAGTATTCACGTATTTTTTCCTATTGGGTAGTATCCATTGTCTGTTGTCAGTGGTCCGTTGTATAAGTGATTTAAATACCTTATGTGACAAGGTTGTTTGAAACTATAAATCATCACAACTAACTGAAAAAGTAACCATTTTAGTCCTAAATACAGAGATATGGACAACAAACAACTGACAATATCTTCCTATTGAATTCTCTTTTTATTATTGTAGGCTAGAATAGGACTTTTCAATAAGATTTTTTCTATGGTAAGAGAGGGTAGTCCTTGCCGGAAAGTAAAGTTCTTTGCACAAAAAAAGTTGCATAACTGCACATAAAAAGTGGCAATGGCGAATATCGCGCTATCGCCATTATCCATAAAGCGAGCGATTATAAAAATAGCTATGGAAGAATATATCTATATAGATATTTTAAGGACTATCCGATATTGACGGAAGAATGCGCTAAATTTATTATAGAAAAAGGTTTCAAAATGGTTGGACTTGACACTCAGATTCCGGATAAATATCCCTTTCCCATTCATAAAATATTTTTCACTCCCGACGCTCAAATTCTGGAAAACCTGATGGATATTAGCAGGTTATTAGATATAAAAAAATTTAATATCATCGCGTTGCCCCTAAAAACACCGACCGATGCCGCTCCGGTTCGTGTTATCGCAAAGGCATTCTTTGATTCCTTTTCATTTTTACCCAACGCTCACACTCCTCAAGCCTTGCCACGAAGAAATGGAAAATCTTTTAAAGCCCCGATCGCGAGGAGTGACCTTATTAGGGCGTACAGGGGTAATCCAACGACATTACTGTAAGATCCCTTTATTTCCTTAACCATAAACGAACCGATGCCCTGAACGGCATATCCTCCCGCTTTTCCGAAGGGCTCACCGGTCGCGATATAGGCATTGATCTCCCTCTCGGTTAAACCCTTGATGCAGACCAATGTCGTAACATACTCTTCATGAACTACTTCTCCTGAAGGATTAATAATCGAGAATCCTGTGATCACGTCATGCTCTTTATCACTCAGGCGGTTGAGCATGGATTTGGCTTCCCCATGGTTCGCAGGTTTACCGAGTATAATATCCCCGAGAACCACTATCGTATCTGCTCCCAATATCCAGTTGGAAGCGTCTGAACGGACGGCGAGGGCCTTTTCCTTTGCCAGCTTCAGGGCGATATCGGCTGGTTTACCCTTCGCCAGATCCTCCTCGACACGGCTCGGCAAGGAACGAAAAGGCAAATTGATCTGCCGTAACAGCATTTTTCTCCTCGGGGAAGCAGAAGCGAGGATTAATGGGTTTTTATAGGTAATCGTATTAAATTTCATATCATGTAACACAAGCCTCTTGAAAAGATGGGTAATACAGAATGGGGCTCGGGGATAATAAAATCAGTCATATGGCACAAGGTGCAGGGCATAGGGGAAATAAATAAAAAGCGATTCTTTAAGTTTTGCCTTGAGCCTGAGCCTCTTTTATGGTTTTCGCCACGGAAAAGAGATTGAGGATTCGATCAATGGGTATTTTGGAAGCCACCTCTTGAAGTTGGACGGCTTTTTTATAAGTGACGGTGCCCGGTATCGAGATATAATAACCCATATCAATAAAGGTCATCGCAACCTCGTAATCTCCGGAAAAACAATGGATCACGCCACGATGCCTTTTAATCGCTTTTTTACTTAAATTATCCAGGATTTCCCTGTGCGAGTCCCGGTCGTGAATAATTACCGGGAGATTTAATCGAATCGCCGTTTCCAACTGCCGTTCAAATACTTCTATCTATAAAATCCTTCATGTCCAGATGGGCGTGGCTGCCAATTACCACTCGAATCCTTCTCTTGCGGAACTCCGGTATCCATCATAATGAGATTTCAAAAAAACAAAAATTCGAAAAAGCCCCGATATCATGCTTTTGAGAGGTTTTATATGTGAACGGGATGTATTTGGCAAATAAATATGTTGCATAAATGAAAAAACCCTTTAAAATATAGAGATTTGCAAACCCAATGTCAGGAGGTTATTCATCATTCAGACATGGCTGCGATAGCAAAAAAGACCGATCAGCTTTCTCGAGAAGAAACCCTTGAACAACAGCTTCGATTTCAGAAAAGGCTAAATAATATAACAAATAAGATCCATTCGGCCAAGGATACGAATGATATCCTCCTTAATCTCCAGAGCGAGATTTTGAGCCTATTTGAAGCGGATCGAATCACCATCTACGTAGTTGACGGTGTCAATAAACAGATCGTTTCAAGGTTCAAGACCGGTATGACCGAGGTTGCCGAAATACGCGTGTCCATAAATAATACCAGTATATCCGGTTACTGTGCAGCTTCAGGCAAGGTTGTCAATATTGTCAACGCGTATGACGACAACGAGCTCCGAAGGATTAATCCGGAACTGATTTTTAATAAAAGCTACGACCAGCAGACAGGATACAGGACTACACAGGTCCTTGCAGCTCCAATCATCCATAACAAATATCTTCTCGGCGTTATTCAGCTCATAAATAAAAAAGACGGGAGCCACTTTACCCTTGAGGACCAGTCTTCGGTCATGGAGATCGCCAAGGTCCTCGGTCTGGCCTTTTTCAATAATCAGAAGGTCTTACGAAAGAAAAAACCGACCAAATTTGATTACCTGATTACGAACAATATCATCACAGATAAAGATATGGAAAAAGCAATGGCCGACGCTCGAAAACTGAAAAAATCCGTGGAAGCCGTGCTCATAAGCGATTTTCAGGTGTCGAAGGACGATATCGGCAAGTCCCTGTCCGCCTTTTATAAGACCCGGTTCATACCCTATGATGACAAGATGATTATCCCCGGCCAGCTTCTGAAAGGCCTCAAGGTGAATTTCCTGAAAAAAAATGTCTTCGTCCCTGTGGGTCAGTCGGGGAACAAGGTGATCGTGGCCATGGAGAACCCGGACTATCTCCCGGCGAGGGATACGATTAAAAGGCTTATTCCAGACAAAGACTTTGAATACTGTGTTGCTCTCCGGGATGATATCTTTGAAATGATCAACCTGTTTTTTGATGTCAAGAGAACGGAGATGTTAGAGGATTCAGGGAGTATTGAGGACATTTTAGGACAACTTGAAACAGGTGAAGAAGAAGACTTTGATGAACTGGACAGGGTAACCGAGGAAGACGGGGCTATCGTCCAGCTTGTCAATAAGATGATTGTGGACGGGTTTAACCGCAATGCCTCTGATATCCATATAGAACCAAGACCGGGCAAGGCGAATTCCGTGATCCGGTTCAGGATTGACGGCGCATGCCAAGTCTACCAGACCATTCCCTACACATTCAAACAGGCTATTGTTTCCCGACTCAAGATCATGTCGGATCTTGACATTTCCGAGAGACGCCTTCCACAGGATGGAAAGATCAAATTCAAGAAATACGCCCCTCTGGATATTGAACTCCGTGTCGCGACTATTCCCACCGCGGGTGGGGTTGAGGATGTTGTCATGCGTATCCTGGCCGCGGGTGAACCCATACCCCTGGACAAGATGGGAATGAATGAAAGAAACTTTCGTGTCTTTATCGAGATGATCACAAAACCCTATGGGATTGTCCTGGTTGTCGGACCGACCGGAAGCGGAAAAACCACTACACTCCATGCGGCCCTCCACCACATAAACAAACCCGAGACAAAAATCTGGACCGCCGAGGATCCCGTGGAGATCACGCAGGAAGGGTTGCGTCAGGTACAGGTCTCGCCAAAAATCGGGTTTGATTTCGCAACGGCCATGAGGTCTTTTCTAAGGGCTGATCCGGACGTGATCATGGTAGGTGAGATGCGCGACCATGAGACCGTCGCCACGGGTATCGAGGCGTCCCTTACCGGTCACCTGGTGTTCAGCACACTCCATACCAACAGCGCCCCTGAGACAATTACACGTCTCCTGGATATGGGGATGGATCCCTTTAATTTCGCGGACGCCATGTTAGGGGTGCTGGCCCAGAGGCTCGTCAGGACACTGTGTAAAGACTGCAAAGAACCCTATCACCCGACAAAGGAGGAATATGACAACCTGGTCAGGACCTATGACGGAGATTTTGACGCCCTGGGTTTCCCATACAACGATGACCTTGTGCTTCAGAAACCCAAGGGCTGTTCAAAATGCGGAAACACGGGGTATAGGGGCCGTACCGGTCTCCACGAGATTATTACCGGGACCGAGGAGATGCAGACGCTGATCCAGATAAGGTCCAAGATGGAGGATTTAAAAGAACAGGCCATAAAAGACGGGATGACGACCCTAATGCAGGATGGCATAAGAAAGACATTCCTGGGGCAGACGGATTTCCTGCAGGTGAGAAAGGTGTGTATGTAGAATAAGGCTCAAGGTCCAGGGCTCAATGTAAAATGATTCTTTGACTTCTTTTTTTTGCCCTGCACCTTTCGCCCTGCGCCCTGCGCCTTCCTTTTATGGATACTTTCCGGGGTTTAAGAGCCCCGTGGTTTCATCCAGTCCGAACATGATGTTCATATTCTGAACGGCGTTTCCCGCCTGACCCTTCATCAGATTATCAATCAGACTTACCACAATCAGCTTTCCTGTCCTTTCATCCATATTCAATGATAAATTACAGAAATTGGTTCCCCTGACATCCGTGCTGCTCAAAGATCTCTCCGGCCCAAATAGTCTCACGAAGGTCTCGCCTTCGTAAAATGAACGGTATGCGTCATGGATTGTCTTTTGATCCCATCCCGGATTTAACTGTCCATATATCGTTGTCAGGATACCCCTGCACAGGGGTACGACATGTGGCGTAAACGTTATCCTTATGTCCTTTTCGGCAATCAGACCGAGTTCCCTTTCTATTTCATAGACGTGCTGGTGGCCGGAAATCCTGTAGGCGTTCATGGACTCATATCTCGCGGGATAATGAAAACCAGGGGATGGATTCTTTCCCGCGCCCGATACCCCGGTCTTTGCATCACATACTATGGATTCGGATTCAATTATTTTGTTTTTTAATGCCGGTGCCAGGCCAAGGATACAGCTAACCGCGAAACAGCCCGGGTTACCCACCAGGTTTGATTCTAAAATCTCCTTCCGGTGGAGTTCCGCCAGACCATAGACGGTTCCCGATAAAAGATCGGGCGAAGTATGATCCTGGGCCTTCCCTATTCTCCGGGCATAACCCCTGTATACCCCCGGATCATTAAAACGAAAATCCCCGCTGTAATCTATGACCTTAATTCCCCTGTCCAACCAGTAATTAGCACCCTTTTGTCCTACACCATCCGGTGTTGCATACAGGACAATATCAAAATCTCCCGGCCGTTCCGGGTCCGCCGGGTCCATAAGGGGCAGATCGCAGAATCCTTTAAGATGAGGGTAAAGGTCGCTTATGGCCCTGCCCACATCCTGGTTGTCAATAAGAGCGGCAATCTCCGCATTTGGGTGACCCAGGAGAAGTTCCACAGCGCCGCAGCCCCCGTAACCACCCGCGCCTATAATTCCTACCCTGATCTTAGTCATTTATAACTCCTTATTTATACTTCACAAAAAATTACTTACCGCGGACAAAGGCATTTTCATACATTAAACATAAAATTGATGATGTCCCCGTCTTGAACCGGATAATCTTTCCCCTCCAGCCGAACCCGGCCGGCCCTTTTGGCCTCCTTGAAGCCCCCATATTCCTGTAAATCTTCGAAAGAAAGGACCTCGGCCCGGATAAAGCCCTTCTCCATATCCGAGTGAACGGTCCCGGCTGCCTCGGGGGCATGCGTTCCTTTCTGAATAGTCCAGGCCCGGACCTCATCACCGCCCACAGTAAAAAAAGATATCCGGTTCATTATCTTATATGAACTCTTTATTACCCGGTCTAAAGCAAATTTTTCAATATGATACTCGATCATGAACTCTTCCGCTTCTTCCACCGGAAGTGAAGCGATCTCTAATTCAAGCGACCCCCTTATCATAAGCCGGTCGATATTTACCGGCTCGGTCTTCCATTCGGGCAAATACTCGTCCTCGTCATCATTGTTAATAATCACAAGTTGCGGTTTAGCGGAAAGGAAGGTAAATCCCTTTAAAACAGGTGACAGAGCCAATTCCGGCTCTATGCGCAACGGCCGGCCGCTCTCCAATAACTCGACACAGGATTTTATAAGAGAGTATTCCTCGCTCTGGGGCATCTTTCCTCTCTTTATATCCAGATCCATCCTTTCTATCCTCTTCTCCGACACCATGAGATCATTCAGGATCATCTCATCTTCAATACGCCGAAAATCTTCCTCGGATTTGGGAACCGTTTCCCCCGTACCGGTAAAATTGCGGACTACGTGGATTAGGCCGTCACAGACCCTTACCTGGTTCCACATCACACTTTCAGACCCCGCTAAAATCCTGGGAGGAAGGAGGTATTCAATCTGGGCATATGTGGTCTTTTTAGGTTGATATATTCCGGAAAGGACTTCCACCCTATTGTCCATGACCTTGACCGTTCCGATTCTCTGGTCCCTTTGAGAACCCTTTCCTGTCTCCTCGCCTCTCGCTCCCGTCAGGGCGACAAATATTGTGGACTTACCCGATTGCGGAAGGCCTATAATACCTAATTTCAATGGTTTAATCCTGTGTGCTTAGATTTTCATGGGGTCCCGTATCATTATGCAAACAACCACTAACAACGGACACTTCTTAAAAATTTGGATCCTCTTGCGGGTATAACCCAACTCTTCATGGATATTGTTATGAATAGATGGAAAGAATATCCGTTTTTCTAAATATAATCAATAATTATCTAGTGCTCATCCAGAAACAGATTGTTTCTGGATGGACACTATCTATATTTCATGAAAAATATTGGAATAAAATATTGACAAAAAAGTTTAACCGATTATATTAACTATATAGTTAAACTATTAAGTTCTTTGATCGATGCACAAAACATTTATAACCTGAATTCACAGATATGGGAAGAAAATGGGAAAAAGAGTGCTTCAGGAAAAAAGAGACAGAACGGTCAGGCACATCATCGACGCCGCCATAGAGGTCTTTGCCGATGCAGGATTCGCGGGTGCAAGGATGGACGAGATCGCGAAACGGGCCGGTGTTAACAAAGCCATGATCTATTATCGGATCGGTGACAAAAAGGAGCTTTATACAAAAGTTCTACACGAGGTCTTCGGCGCGACAGCCGAACGTATCGAGAGGAATATTAACGAAGAACAAACACCGGAAATGAAGCTGAGGTCCTATATCGCCAATCTCGCACAGACCATGGAAAGTCATCCCTCCATGCCCTATATTATGATACGGGAAATGGCTTCCCGGGGGCGTCAACTGAACCAGGAGATTGCAAAAGATTTGTTGAGCATACTTGCTATTGTCGCGAAGATCCTTGATGACGGTATGAAAAGAGAGGCCTTTGTGCGAACGGACCCTTTCCTTTTGCATATCATGGTAATTGGGGTCATGGTGCTCTTCAAGGTCTCCGTGCCCATGAGGGAGAAATTTTCTTCACTGCTCCCTGATGAATTCAGGGAGATGGAGAAAAGATCGTTCAAGGACATGGTGCTGGAATTGGAAAG
The DNA here is from genome assembly GCA_964441135.1 of uncultured Desulfobacteraceae bacterium. Classification (GTDB taxonomy): domain Bacteria; phylum Desulfobacterota; class DSM-4660; order Desulfatiglandales; family HGW-15; genus CAYTUL01. Next base: position 14,420 of record CAYTUL010000013.1, read on the forward strand.
GTTGATACTGCGTGCTGTTAAGGTATAAAGGATATGCTCCTCAGGAAAAGAAACTGCGGAATTCATGTTGGATTACCCTTTCGACCAGGACATTCCGGAAAAAAGATACCGGGTAATAAGGAGGTAGCAAATTGAAAAAAAGAATAATAGTAATCCTATTTCTTGTTCTCCTTTTCGGGGTAAGCGCCCTCGTATATTTCGGACAGAAAAAGAAGGAATCAGAGGAACTCTACTATTCCGGGACCATAGAAACAGTACAGGCCAACCTGTCCTTCCAGGTCAGCGGAAGGATTACGGACGTCCTTGTGCAGGAAGGTCAATCCGTAGATAAGGATCAGGTACTTGCCCTCCTGGACCAGTCTGAATTCTTAGCCCGTTATGAACAGGCAGAGGCAAACCTGGAGTCTTCAAGGAAAGGCCTCCAGCAGGCTGAAATGGCCTTCGCTATCTCTAAAAAAACCCTGCCAGTCGAAGTGGAAAGGTCCAAAGCGGGCGTCAACGCCCTCAAGGCCCAATTAGATGAACTTGAGGCGGGCTATCGCGTGCAGGACATAGAAAAGGCGCGTCTGTCCGTATCGGCCCTAAAGGCAACCCTGGACGTGGCCCGTAAGGACAAGGAGAGGTATGACGATCTTTTTCAGGGAAAAATAATCTCTGAAAAAGAGAGGGAGGCAGCAGATCTGCGTTATCAAACCGCGCTCAGGCAATATGAGTCGGCCAAAGAGAGCTTAAACCAGTTGAGCGAAGGTTTCAGGAAGGAGGATATCCAGACAGCCAAGGCAAAACTTGTGGAGGGCAAGGCGCTTCTTAAACAAGCAAGGAGCAACCTCGGAAATATAGATGTTCATGAAAAGGAGGTTGAAGCGGCCAGGGCCAGGCTCCAGGCCGCTGAAGCCTCGGTCAAGCTGGCTGAGACGCAATTAGGATTTACACGGATCAAGGCCCCTTTCAATGGAATCATAACCAGTCGAAACCTGGAACCTGGAGAAGTGGTTTCACCCGGTCAGGAAGTCTTTTCATTAGCAGACATCTCATCTGTCAAGTTAAAGATATTTGTCGATGAAACAGAGATTGGTAAAGTCAAGCCCGGTCAGAGGGTAGAGGTTAAAATCGATACCTTCCCGGATAAGATCTACCGGGGAAAGGTCGCATTCATATCCCCTGAAGGCGAATTCACCCCAAAGATCATCCAGACCCACAAGGAGCGGGTCAAGCTTGTTTATATGGTCAAGATCCTGATCCCCAACCCCGACCTTGAACTCAAATCAGGGATGCCTGCCGATGCCTGGCTACGATAAAAAGATCTCTTTCATTCGGATGGAAGGCGTCTCTAAGAGCTTCGGCCCCATTGAAGCGGTAAGTGAGGTAAGCCTTCAGGTAAAGGTGGGCAACATCTTCGGAATCGTTGGATCGGACGGGGCGGGAAAGTCGACGCTGCTCCGCATGACCGCCACAATGATCAGACCCTCTTCAGGCCGAATTCTTGTAGACGGGCTGGATGTGGTCGGGCAGTCGTCAAAAATAAAGCCCTTAATCGGTTATATGCCACAGCGGTTCGGCCTTTACCAGGATCTCACCGTCCAGGAAAATTTCGACTTCTTCATGGACATTTTCGGGATCTTCGGACCGGAAAGGAAGGCCAGAAAGGACCGCTATCTCGGATTTTCCAATCTCCTGCCCTTTGTGGACAGGTTAGCAGGCGATCTTTCCGGAGGAATGAAACAGAAATTAGGTCTCGCTTGCGTCCTTGTCCATCAACCAAAGCTCCTGATCCTGGATGAACCGACGAACGGTGTCGATCCTGTCTCCAGAAAGGAGTTCTGGGACATTCTTTTTGAGATGAAGAAAGAGGGCATGACCATCCTGATTTCTACCGCATACCTGGATGAGGGAGAGAAATGCGATCAGTTGGCCCTGATGCACAAGTCGAAAATAATCGAAGTTGAGACTCCGGAGACTATCAAGTCAAACTTTATAGACCTGGAAGATGCGATGATACATCGCATCCAAGAAGTAGACAAGGAGTTAATGGATGACCGATTTAGAGTCTAATGCCGTTCATGTGGAGAAGCTTGTGAAAAAGTTCGGAAAATTCACGGCCGTAGACGAAATATCATTTTCCGTTAAAAGGGGGGAAATCTTCGGTTTTTTAGGACCAAACGGCGCAGGGAAATCGACCACTATTCGCATGTTATGCGGAATCATTTCACCCACATCGGGACAGGGACAGGTGGCAGGCCATGATATCTTTAGAGAGGCTGAAAAGATAAAGCATTCTATAGGTTATATGTCCCAGAGATTTTCACTCTATGAAGATATGACCCCTTTTGAGAATATTCGCTTCTATCTCGGTGTTTATAACGTGCCATTGGAGCACTGGAAGGAAAGGATTGAATGGGTCCTTGATATGACCCGTTTGCAGGATGTCCAAAATCGCCTTACAAGGGATCTGCCCCAGGGATGGCGCCAGCGTCTCGCATTAGGCTGCGCTCTTCTGCACAAGCCTGAGATCCTTTTTTTAGACGAACCTACCTCCGGGGTTGATCCAATTACCAGACTGCACTTCTGGGAATTTATCGGTCACCTGTCAGGAGAAGGAATAACCGTATTTGTAACGACCCACTATATGGACGAGGCCCGCAATTGTCAGCGGATCATCATGATCAATGACGGCAGGATCGTGGCCGAGGGAAGACCGGAGGACATCGCCAGGGAAGCCTTTCCCGAACGTCCTGAGGCCGACTTGAACGATGTCTTCATACGATTAATGGCCAGGAGGAGCCGGTGAGTCCCATCAATATCAACGCCATAGCCCGCAAGGAGTTTTACCACCTGATCAGGGACTTCAGGAGTCTCTATCTCGCCTTTGTCATTCCCCTTCTTCTGATCCTCCTGTTCGGGTATGCCCTGAGCCTGGACGTCAACAATATCGAAGCCGTGGTGGTGGATCATGACAGGACAGATCTGAGCCGGGATTTTATAAGGAGGCTGCAGGCCTCGTCCTACTTTAATGTTGTCGCCTATCCCGAAAGTCAGGAAGATGCAATAGAGATTCTCGATCTTGGAAAGGCTTCCCTGGCATTGGTTATTCCTCCCCGCTGGACAGCCGCACTTAGGGCGGATCGTGAAAGCCCGCTTCAGATAATCTTTGACGGAAGTGACCCCAATTTTGCCGGAATCGCAAGGGGATATATCACATCCTTTCTTGAAGCCTACAACCAGGAGCGGCTCCTCGAGTATTTAAACCGTCAGGGCGTGGCTAAAATCGACCCGCCCGTGGACGGCCGCATCAGGGTCTGGTTTAACGAGGATCTTGAGAGCCGTCATTTTATTGTCCCGGGCATTATCGCCATTATCATTATAATGGTCGGGGCAATGCTGACGTCTCTGGTCATCGCCAGGGAGTATGAGAACGGGACCATGGAAACCATTCGTTCCCTTCCCATAAAGGGCGTGGAATTTATCCTCGGAAAGGCGATCCCATATTTTTTTATCGGTCTCACGGATGTACTTATAGCAGTGTTCATGGGCCAGACCCTTTTCGGTATTGTCATAAAGTCGAGTTTCTGGTTGATGGTCTTGGCCTCCACCATCTATCTCTTTGTCGCCCTCAGCCTCGGGCTTCTTATCTCCATAGCCGTGAAATCGCAGTTAGTGGCCAATCAGATGGCCATTCTGCTCACCTATATGCCATCATTTCTTCTCTCAAATTTCGTATTCCCGGTTGAGAACATGCCTGAGATTCTCAGGGTCGTCAACCGGGTGGTCCCGGCGACCTATTTCATAGATATCCTAAACGGTCTTTATCTCCGGAATCTGGGTCTGGAACATCTCTGGCCGGACTATCTGGTCCTTGTCGGTATGTTCTTCCTCTTCTCAATCGCCACCCTGTTCACATTAATAAGGGAGGGGCTTTGAAATGAATTGGTTGAGAATCAAGGAACTGGTCAGGAAGGAATTTATCCAGCTTTTTAGGGACAAAAAAAACAGGCCCCTTATTATCCTCGCGCCCTTCATACAGCTTCTTATTTTCGG